>JAKBXD010000239.1 GCA_021840785.1 Pseudomonadota bacterium | reverse complement strand
GGTCCGGGGAGCGGGCACGATGGTACCTCCTGGAGATGTTTTCGCCACCATACCATAACCTTCCCCAGTATCCACGTATTAAGGAATGGTCCTACTCGTATGTTAGCACCTGTCAATTCCTCTGGGGCAAAAATTCCTGCAGGGCGTTCGGTGCCAAGGTCAAGGTCGGCAAAACCGCCCGCACAGAGATTCCTCACGTGAATTCCTAAGGTAGCGGGCCATTAGGGGCATTGGTCGCAGGATTTTTCGCAAAAACCTCCGGGGTTCGAAGATGCGGGTTTTACCAGTTTTTGGGATGAAATCCACCGACCGAACGCGAAAGAAAGACACCTCAACCCAGGCAAGGGAGGTGCCTTTCCGTGTTCAGAAAGCTTCTGAACGCCACCACTAAGATATTTGATTTGCCGGCCTGGATCCAGACAATTTCCTCGACAGGGCACGACACGGCCCATACGCCGCGGGTCGTGGCCGTGCTACTCATCATGGGCGGTCTTTTACACATGCGGAGTCTGGAACAATTGGAAGGCTGGGTGCGCCGGGGGCGATTCCGGCGCTTTGGCGCCGGGCCGATTTCGGCGGATACCATCCGCCGCGTGGTCTCGCATATTCCGGTGGAGGTCTGGCACGATTGGGTGCACCGGGTGGGTCGCAAGCTGGCCCGGAATCGTGCCTGGGATACCGTGGGCGGTTTGCGCGTGGTGGCGATCGACGGGGTCGAATTGTTCGTGCAACATTCCGTCACGTGTCGGGATTGCCTCCATCGTCAGGTGCAAGGCATGACGGAATGGTTCCACCGCATCGTCGTCGCCAGTACGGTCGGTCCGCAACGACAAGCGGTCCTGGAGTGGGAACGGGTTCATCCGGCCGATGGTCGCGACAAAAATGAAGGCGAACCGACGGCGGCGTATCGGCTCCTGGATAGCCTTTTTCATGCGTACCATCACCAGATCGAGGTGATTGTCGCCGATGCGTTGTATGCCACGCGCGTGTTCATCGAAGCCGTGCGGGCGCACGGCTGGGACGTCGTCATTCGACTCAAAGACGACCGGCTTACCATCTTGAAAGATGCCCAAGGCTTGTTGAAAATCACGGCTCCCGCCGTGACGGAGCCGGGGCTGTCCATTTGGGACTTCGGCGAACTAAGTTGGGGCACGCTGACCCATTTGCGGGTCGTGTACTGGGAGCGGACGGTACTCACGAAGAAGCGGGGCCCGCATTCGGGAACCCAGACCTCGACGACCGTGTTCAAAGGCTGGGCGCTGACCACCTGCGGCCACGCGGTGTCGGCATACACGGTGTATGCCATCATGCATCATCGGTGGGACCTGGAAAATTGCATCTTCCGGCAAGGCAAGACCACCTGGCGATTGGATCATTGTTTTGGCCATACGCCGGAGATGATTGAGGCGATGGTTGGGGTTCAATTGGCGGCCCTCACCTTGTGGATTTGGTGGACCACACGAAAGACAGTGAGTCCCGCGTACAAGCAGATGGCACGGACCACCTGGTTGGAAATCGCCCGTGAAGCGCTGGGCACGATGCGTACCGATTGGGCGTCCCGATGGCGACTACAACCGACATAAGGCCAGTCTCCAGGCCGTACTTTGCGCTGCCGGCCGCGAACGCGGCCGAATATTGGCACATCATGCGCTTTGCGTCGAGTGATAATCGGAGCCCGGCCCAAATCGCCCGGGATGTCCCGCGGCCGTCACCCCGCACGTCGCCATCGTCGTGTTGTGAGGAATCTCTGCCGCCCGCAGGGGTGCCTTGACCTTGGCCCAAGGACGCTCTATACTCGCCCGTCCCCAGAGGATGGGCACACACGCCGGCTCCGTGCAGGAAGGTGCCTACGGACTGGATAGTCGACGGCGGATCGGCCGTCCTTTCCCGGCGCGTGACGGGGACGCTCACGCCCCAACGGAGCAACGCACTTTTCACCCGGTGCCGCACCCGCATTTGGTCTTCTACTGCGGCCGTGCGGGCGCGGACCAAATCCCGAAAAGCTTCCTCTTCCCGCGTGGGTACTCGGATGGGCGTGAACGTCCCGGCCCGGAGCGCTTCCGCCAATTGGAGCGCATCCCGCCGATCGGTTTTGACCCGATCCGTCGGTTTCCGGGGGACGAGTCCCGGGGCGACCACGCAGCAGGGGACATGCAATTCCCTCAATCACCGAGCCAGTTCAAATCCGGTCGGACCGGCTTCATAGCACACCAACAACGTCGGCGCATCGGATTGTCGCCGCACCCAGTGCCGCACGGCTTCGGCCACCGCTACAGCAATCGTGGCGGCATGTACGTCCCATCCAACAAACCGGGTATACTCCATATATCACCAGCTCCTCATTTGTTAGTCTCAGTGGTGGATAAGTTTGTCAAAGATTGCGACGAGCCACTGGATCTCGTCGAACCGTTTAGCCCATCATCATGAATAGATGGCAGCCGTTCCCGCAAACGGCTCAAACTCCTCGCGCCCCGATCGCCTGCGAAAGATTCGCCTTTCCGGGAAACCCTGTAACCCAAGGAACCCCTCATAGACCGGTCGATTTGCGGGTCCTGCCACGTCTGGTGACAAATAAGGCTGGTGCGTCCTTGGGACATCTCACGAAGGAGGTAGGTTCGATGGAAATTGTGGTCGGTTGGGACTGGGCCGACGGCCACCATGATGTCGTGGTGCGAGATCGCCCCGGCCATGCCCTGTGGGTCGGTCAGGTCGCCCACACCCGCGATGCGTTGGACGCGCTGGAAGCGCGGCTGTTGGACTGGGCGGAGCACGTCCGAAGGGACGTGCACGTCGTCATTGAAATGTCGCAAGGCCTGGTCGTCGATTGGTTGAGCACCACCGGCTTTTGGGTCTACCCCGTGAATCCGAAGGTGTCCGATGCGCGGCGCAAGCCCTCGGGTGCCAAGACCGACCGTCTGGATGCGGCGATTTTGGCCCGGTTGGGGTGGCACGAGCGCGATCAGTTGCGGCCCTTGCGGCCCGCGGGGGAAGACTGGGTGGAACTGCGGCAATTGACGCGGATTGACGAAGACGTGGCGCAGCAGACCACGCGCTTGAGCAATCAGCTGATGGCGGCCCTGAAGAGCGATTATCCGCAGATCCTGGCCGCCTTCGCGGACATCAACCGCCCCGTCGCGCTGGCCTTTTTGGCCGCCTGGCCCGACCCGGTGGACGCCCGTAAACTGGCGCTGAGCGATCTCATGAGCTGGCTGCGGCAGCATCGGTATCCCCGCGCAGCCCAGGAGGCGCCGCGCATCTGGGGCGCGTTGCAACAGCGGGCGTTGGAGGCCTCGCCGGGCAAGCGGCGGGCCCAGGTGTGGGCTGTCCGGGCCCTGGTGGCCCAACTGCAAGCCTTGCAGGCGGAGCATCGCGCGTTGCGCGAGCATCTCGAAACGCTTTTTTTGGCGAACCCGGATGCTGACCTCTGGATGAGTGTGCCCGGCGTCGCCGTGACGTTGGGTGCTCGTCTCCTGGCCGGGTTCGGTCCCAATCGGGACCGGTTTGAACTGGCA
>JAKBXD010000238.1 GCA_021840785.1 Pseudomonadota bacterium | reverse complement strand
TGCTTCTTACCCTCGCTCTCCAGATATTGAGCAAACTTAGTTAGGGAAATTCCATACCAATCCTTGCCATTAGGGGGCGACCAAAGCACTCCGCTTGGCTTGATCCGGACATGACCGACAACTTTACCATCGGCGCCTACGATTTCGTGATCCTCGAATTTCTTTGGGCGAAACGAATTAGTTGCCATCACCCTCCCTCCCTATTGTTGGGTATAATAACTGGGTCATGATTAGTCACAACAAGGATAATTGAGCTTGGTCAAGCGGATGTCAAGAGGCGCCGCGCTATCTGTGGTGATCACCATATCGGCGTCCGTTATTGTTCCCACGTGAAATTGAGCACGAGAAGCTCTATGTCCTTTTTTGCGCCAGCTTTCATAGAAAACGAGTAATCGAACCCAATATCATTGTTAATCTTCTCGATGACCTCATCTGCGATAGAGGCGTCCCAATGCCTTCCTGCAGGTAGACGCAGGAACATTTTATCAAAGGAAAGAATATTCCTCATTGACACCAAATCCACATCTTTTATGTCCTTGCAAAAGAAACTCACATCGGATCCCTGAAAACCGAAATAGGCTCCGGCTTCTATTCTTTTCTTGGGCTCTTGATGCAACCAAACACCTATCGCCTTGTTGCATCTTGCTGGATACTGAAGCGAAAGAAAATTCGACTTCCTGTCCATAAACTTTTCGCCATCAACAGATATGTCGACAAAATAGCCCCGAAGGAACGCAATCTTATTAGATATACGCTCATACAGCTCCGAATGAGCGATACCCAGATCCAGCCACGAATCCCCGTTGACCTCATAGTATTCCTGCAAAAATAGCGCGTCCAAGTCGGAATACCCGCGCTCGCATATATCGTTTATAGCCGTGTGACAAGCCTTTGTGTATCTATAGACCCAGCGATTGAACTTGTCCCACGAATTCAGTATTGGGCGAGTCACGGCGGGTTCCTCAGATTGGCCCAACGGAATTAAGCCATAATTCTAGCGTACGCACGGTGAAAAGCCGTATTCTTGCCGTGCTGTACCGGTTTTTGTAGGGGGACGGTGCGCAGGTAGGCGGCCATCAGCCGCTCAAACTTATCGCCCTTATCGCGGGCATCAGTACCCCTTCGGGCGAGATTGTCCAGGATAGCGTGGATCGTGGTCATGATAGGGACCTCAGGTGCCAAATCGCCCGGTAGTCCGGGTTCGTAATTATGGGGCATCTTAGCGCGGTTGGGGTGAAAATGCCTGCCAGATCCTCCGTCCGACATCCTGGACGCCCAGGAAACATAACACTTTACTACGCATCAGGTATTTCCTTTATATCGGTTTGGCGATACGCTCCGGACATCGCCATCCCGCCCGGGCCTCCAAAAAACGCCCTATGACTTCTGCACAAAAACCTAAACGCAGGCATCATCATGTATGGCAGGAATACCTGCGCGCATGGACAACAAAAGGCGCTATTTGGTGTCGACAGGGTAATCGGGTTTTTCGTACCGGCACTCCTTGTGTCGCAGTTGAAAACGATTTTTATAAGCTACAGCGCCTGACCGTCCATGATGTCATGTTACTTAAAACCATCGTCCCGCAGCATCTTCTATTTGATGGTGGCTACGATGCCTTGCTATGCGCACTCATGATAGACTTTTCCTCCCCATCTGCACCAGACAACAACAAAGCCATGATGGAATGGGCCTCTAGTGTTATTGAGGACCACCACAGCGGTATCGAGACATCATTTATTCCCTCACTAAACGAGGCACTGAAGGGCAGCGTCAGTTTTTATGATGACACCGAGATGGCTTTACCCTTCCTTCACTACCTTGCTGCGCAATGGATGCGAACGAAAGGCGTCAAAGAACGCGCTATAAAATGTTGTGTGGCAGACGATAAGGTCGACTTGAGCCGTATTTGGAATCTCCTGATACTCCATCTCACGCTCAACGCTGGGATCAACCTTTTTAAGAGCCGAAAACGGAGAAGGCTTATGTTGGTGCGCAATAACAATGCTGCCCATCCCTTTATCACTGGCGATCAGCCAGTGATAAACCTGAAGGCAACGCTGGGCCGCCCTGTCGGTGACGATGAACTTACCGTTTACTACCCGATATCTCCTAGTCTAGCGCTCCTACTACATGACATTAACGATAGCCCGCCTTTCCCTGCCGGGACTGTAACACCAACAGAGGTGTCCTGGCTCAACGATAGGATGTTCGAGTTATGCCATCAACAAGTCTTTGGTCAAATCGCCGATTCGTTAAACTCTTTGCGCGAGCCTTGTTCTTAAACCCCGTAATCATTACCTCTTCAGTGACTGGATGGCGGCTTCACCACCACGCCCTCCTTGGTTGTCTGTGACGCTAGGCTCTCTGCGAGCCGCGATAGTCCCCTTGCAAGGTAGTACATGGGTCCCGTCATCTCGTCCTCCAGCCCCTCTGCGGCCTTTTGGAAGTAGTATATGGCGTCGGGTTCTTCGGTCGCGGCGCTCTCCTTTCCTGTTTTATACGAGGGCACCACCGTATCATGTTGGGCACCAGGAGAAAGCCCGTGAAATGCCGGGTATCGGGTATAGTAGACGCTTCTGCAAAGTGGGGATTCGAGAATGACATGGTGGACCACCGATCATATCACGGCCGGCGCAACGACCGGACTAGCTTTGGCCACGACTTACATGGCATGGAAGACAGCCAAGCTCACTAAACAGGAAGAACGGCATCATCAAGACGCGTCGATGCCTGTCTGCGTACTAGAGACGTTACATGATGGTGGCGGCGGAACACTGGACCGTAAACGGGTAATAGACTTAAAGTCGGACGAGAATGATCCAGTTACTCGCTCACCAAAACACTACTTTTATCACATCTATGGAATTCTGACAAATATTGGTATGGGTCCCGCTTTGGGATTACGTGTAACGGTATGCTTCCCATCCCATGACAACTATTACTTTTCCTATAACCTCGCTCCGTTGGGGGCCAATGAAAAGAGAGATCCTGACAAAACGGCGTCTGCCGCTCCGCAGGGCATAATCATTACTATTCCCCGTTGCCCTGTTCCTGAATTCGATAACATTGCCATCGCGGCGTCTTTTAAGGAAGGGTGGGTTATGTATCTTGAATATAACGATGTGTTCGGGAACCCGTACCACACAAGGCATCCCACAAAAACTAGCGATACTTGGGGAGAGTTCAAAAAAGGCCGCGCACCATATCGTACCTTAAAACGATGCCAACATATTGCAGCAAGCTTCCGGCTAGTTCGCAGACTCTTCGCGAAATTAACATGCTGAGACTATGGCGTATGACCGGCACCGGAAACTCGCGGCGTCGAGGGCACAAAGACCCGCGTTTCGTGCACTATCTCTGAGATAGCGCAGCGACGGACTGTGGCAGGAGCCTAACATGGATCAGAAACAACGGCTCTTCAGCGGAATTAGTGGGTGTCATTTAGCTCTTGGTGTCCATTAAGAACTGATAGAACCGCCGACACACCGCGTCGTAAACCGCGTGTTCTTGTTC
>JAKBXD010000237.1 GCA_021840785.1 Pseudomonadota bacterium | reverse complement strand
GTGGTGTTTCTGAACAAGGCCGACATGGTGGACGACGCCGAATTGCTGGAACTGGTAGAAATGGAAGTGCGAGAGCTGCTTTCCAAGTACGAGTTTCCAGGCGATGACATTCCGGTGATTATCGGCTCCGCGCTCAAGGCCCTGGAAGGGGACCAGAGTGACATTGGCGAGCCGGCCATTTACAGGCTGGCCGAGGCAATGGACAGTTACATTCCGATGCCCGAGCGTCCCATTGACAAGCCTTTTCTGATGCCGATTGAAGACGTGTTTTCCATTTCAGGCCGGGGCACGGTGGTGACCGGGCGCATTGAGCGTGGGATAGTCAAGATAGGCGATGAAATTGAGATTATTGGCATACGTGATACAGCCAAGAGCATTGTCACCGGCGTTGAGATGTTCCGCAAGATTCTGGATCAGGGTCAGGCTGGGGACAACGTTGGTGTGTTGTTGCGCGGCACGAAGAAAGATGACGTAGAGCGTGGGCAGGTGTTGGCGAAGCCCGGTAGTATCAAGCCGCACACGCGTTTTGAAGCCGAAGTGTATGTATTGTCCAAGGAAGAGGGTGGTCGTCACACGCCGTTTTTCAATGGTTATCGTCCGCAGTTTTACTTCCGTACCACGGACGTGACGGGTGCGGTGGAATTACCGGAAGGTGTGGAGATGGTGATGCCTGGGGACAACATTTTGTTCAAGGTAGCGCTGATTGCACCGATTGCGATGGAAGAAGGTTTGCGTTTTGCGGTGCGCGAAGGTGGACGTACCGTTGGCGCCGGCGTGGTCTCAAAGGTGGTCGAGTAATGGAAAGTTCCAAGATTCGAATTCGCCTTAAATCGTATGATTATCGTATGCTGGACATTTCCGCTGCGGAAATCGTAGAAACCGCGCGTCGGACCGGGGCGCGTGTTTGTGGGCCGATCCCTCTTCCTACAAAAATCGAACGCTTTACGGTCCTGCGCTCACCGCATGTGGATAAAAATGCGCGTGACCAATTTGAACAGCGCACGCACAAGCGCTTACTCGATATTCTCGATCCCAACGACAAGACGGTAGATGCCCTGATCAAGCTTGATCTGGCGGCTGGCGTCGATGTCGAGATCAAGCTGTAATTATAAAGGACGATACAATGGTAATGGGCCTGATCGGACGGAAAGTGGGTATGACGCGCATTGTTACAGAAGATGGGCGTGTATTGCCGGTAACCGTCATTCATGTGGCGCCGAATACGGTGGCACAGGTTAAAGATATCGCCACTGACGGTTACTGTGCAGTACAGTTGGCAACCGGTGAACGCCGTCCACAACGCTTAACCTCTGCGGTGGCTGGACATTTTCGCAAGAGCGGAATAACCCCGGGGCGGCTTTTACGGGAGTTTCGTGTCGCGGAGGACGCTGCTTATGTCTGCGGTACGGAGATCGGTCTCGATATTTTCGCGGAAGGTCAGCGCGTGGACGTGTCTGGAGTCAGCAAAGGCAAAGGCTTTGCTGGCGCCATCAAACGCCATAATTTCCGGAGTAACCGGGCCAGTCATGGTAATTCGTTGTCACACCGTGCCCCTGGTTCCATCGGTTGCCGCCAGACACCTGGGCGAGTGTTCAAGGGCAAGAAAATGGCAGGGCATCTGGGTGCCGAACAGGTCACGACGCTCAATCTTGAACTGGTGCGTATCGATGCGAATCGTCGCCTGCTCATGATTAAGGGCGCTGTTCCCGGTGCCCGTGACGGGGACGTGATCGTTCGTCCTGCCGTGCGTGGTTAGGAGAAAAATAATGCAAGTGCAAAGCTTGGAAGTGACCACCGGGAAGAGCAGCGATATTGAGGTCGCCGATGCTGTGTTCGGAGTGCCTTATAATGAGGCATTGTTGCATCAGGTCGTGGTAGCCCAGATGGCCGGTATGCGTTCGGCGAACGCCGTACAGAAGAATCGCGCGGCAGTGCGTGGCGGTGGACGCAAGCCGTGGAAGCAAAAGGGTACCGGTCGGGCGCGCGCCGGCAGTATTCGTAGTCCAATCTGGCGTGGCGGTGGACGGGCCTTTCCTGGTGGGAATGAAAACTACACCCAAAAGATCAACAAGAAAATGTGGGCTGGGGCAATGCGCACAGTGCTGGCGGAGTTGCTGCGTCAGGGTCGCTTGCAAATCATACAGCAAGAGGACCTTGGCGAGCCGCGGAGTCGACTCGCTAAAGACTGGTTGAACCGAGCGGGCGGAGATAATTTTCTGCTGGTCATGGGTGAAGTGCCGTTGAATCTTTTCCTGGGCCTGCGCAATTTTCCGCGGGTGGGTATCGCCGGTTGGCAGGATGTCGGGCCTGCTGATCTTCTCCAGTATGGCCGCGTTTTACTTGATACCGAGGCGGCAGCAAGATTAGGTGAGGTGTACGGATGAACGCTGAGCGTAAGTATCTTGTCTTGCTGGCACCCATTATCAGTGAAAAGAGTACGATGGTGCAGCAACAGTCGAATCAGTTCGTGTTTAAGGTCGCGCGCGATTCCACCAAGCTGGAAATCAAGTCTGCGGTTGAAAAGCTCTTTGCGGTTCAGGTCCTTTCTGTTCAGACTTGTAATTATCTAGGTAAGGAAAAACGTATGGGCCGTCATGTCGGCCATCGCTCTTCTTGGAAGAAAGCCTATGTACGGCTGGCCGAGGGCAGCAGCATAGATTACGGCGTTGCCTGAGGAAAAGGGATAACAGATGGCACTTATTAAAACCAAGCCGACCTCTCCGGGACGGCGTTTCGTAGTAAAAACGGTCGACGCGAGGCTCTATAAAGGAGATCCGCATCCCGCTCTGGTCGAGGCTCAGTCGCACAGTGGCGGCCGCAACAATCTTGGGCGTGTTACGCGGCGGCACCAGGGTGGTGGGCACAAGTCACACTATCGTTTGGTAGACTTCAAACGTAATAAGTTAGATATACCGGGTAAGATCGAACGCCTAGAGTATGACCCCAATCGTTCGGCCCACATTGCGTTGATTTGCTATGCCGATGGCGAACGTCGCTATATTCTCGCGGCAAAAGGCATGTCCAGTGGTGATCCCGTGCTCTCCGCTGAGCAGACACCCATTAAGCCGGGCAATTGCATGCCGCTGCGCAATATTCCCGTGGGATCGGTGGTGCATAACATTGAAATGCGGCCCGGCAAGGGTGGGCAGATTGCTCGCTCTGCTGGAGCATCTGCTCAGCTCATGGCGCGTGACGGAGATTATGCCCAAGTGCGATTGCGCTCTGGTGAAGTGCGCCGGATTCATGTATCCTGCCGCGCTACGATAGGTGAGGTTGGGAATGAAGAGCACGGCTCCCGTCAATTGGGTAAGGCGGGTGCGACGCGCTGGCGTGGCGTACGGCCAACGGTCCGTGGTGTTGCGATGAACCCAGTGGATCATCCGCATGGCGGTGGTGAAGGGCGCACCTCCGGTGGTCGTCATCCGGTATCACCTTGGGGGCAGCCAACAAAGGGTTATCGTACCCGCAGAAATAAGCGTACGAGTAGTATGATTGTGCGCCGTCGTTCGCGTTAGTGG
>JAKBXD010000236.1 GCA_021840785.1 Pseudomonadota bacterium | reverse complement strand
AGCTCAGCCGTGTACACGGACTAGCACTCCAATTTCTAAAAATGCGTGTCGGGTGTAGCTCATGCAACCATCTCCTCTCAGGCGAACTAGACGTAATGCCGATGTGATCAGAGACAAGCTGCTTCAGGGTTTGCTTTCCTGCCCTCAATGCCTTCCGCGGACCCGGTGCACAAGCGAGTAATATGTTTGCTCGACGACAACCTCATTCTCGACGTCCTGCATTTCCAGGGAGGGCAGACATCGCAGCAGGCTAGGTGTCGTCAACTTTCTGCCATTGACGACTACTGCTGTTTGCTGTCGAGCGAGATATCATCAAGGCTTTCCACTAGCATCACCCGCTTCCTGTCTGCCTCGGACACCGCAGCATTTCCAGGTCGATCTAGCAACAAGACACGCAATCCAGCGTCGGCAGCCGCGTCATATTCTTTGACATTGTCTGTCAAGAACAGCGTCTGTTCTGCCCGCCACTTCATAGCTTCGAGGATCTTCCTGTAGCTCGCCGCTTCCGTCTTCAGACCCGCATTGGTGGTATCAAACCAGCCGCCCTCGACCATCAGATACCGCAGGTCTTCCGTTCGTCCTGAGTGACCTGTATGTCCTCCGCTAGATGTTATCTGGTCGGAATTGACATGCTGAAATAGCAGTTTCTGTGCAAACACACTCCCGCTCGAATAGATCGCCAACCTCACTCCGTCGCCATGCCACTGCTTCAGCTTCGGAGCGACGTCCGCAAACAAGGGCGTGGCGTAAGCTCCAGACTTGTAGCCGTCTTCCCACAGGTAGCCCTGAAGATTCTTGAGGTAGGCGACTTTCACGTCTCTCTTCGTCAAGTCTTCCACGTGTGCCTGGAGAGCGTCTGGTGATGTCTTGTGTTCTTCGGGGAAAGCATCACGATGTTGTCTGAAAGCTGGAGAATCCCATTGCCTTGTCAACACTTCTGGAAGAGCTTTCAGTGCGTACGGAAACTACGAGATCAGCACTCCTCATTGGTAGGGCAGTAGGACGGCATCAGAAAGGTGGCAAGTACCCACCAGCGTGTCTTTTACGAACGAAATGGGACAGATGGTTCCCTCTGCGACAATCATCAGTCTGCCCAGTCCGCTTCAGTGTACGACATCGGCATCCTACCGATATCGAGTAGCACATTTTTCACACCGTCAACGGCCACCATCGTGATCTTTCCGGAATCCTCTGCTCTCACAAGTGCGCAAAACTGTAGCAAGCTGTATCCCTACCCAATCTCAGATATCAGACTGGGCACAGCGAATCTGGCGTCGCCACATCTGCTAGTGAAGTGGACCCGCTTGCCGTACAGTAGCGGTATGCTTGGCTCGAGTGTCAGGAGAAGTGGAGTCGGATCGCAGAGAGTGGAGATGGACGTTTGCAGAAGGGGATTGCGCGTGCTGTGGTCGATGGAGTGAATGCAAACTGGGACGGGAGCAGAATTTCGGGAAGGCGCGATTTGCGCGTGAAGTCTCGCGCACATTTCGGTGTAGGAGGTTGAGGCGGGCGACTCTCTGAGCGCGTCGGGCCAAACGAAGATAATACGTTTTCCCGTTTCCCTGCTACGTAGAAATGGCTGCTTGGTGCGGTCGCGGTCATGAGCATAGTTCATACGGTGCGACATGAAGTGAACGACTCCAACTCCGCCGGCGACATATCTTTGACCGCTTTCAAAACAATCTCCAAGTCCTACACTGTCGTCCCGGCTGTCATGGGAAGTGGGCCATAGATCGCTGCCGTCCAATGCAGACTCCACCGCCATCCACATCGACGCTTGTTGGTGGAGTTTTCTTCCATGAAAACCGCACTCGCTAATGCACCGTTCCAATATGCTTAACGCCGGAACCAGCAAAATCTCTGCGCCGCCGCAGACGCCTATAGGACAGTCTAGGACGAATGTCATGCGGAGGATATCATCGCGATCGCTTCGCTATACACCGCTATCTCATTGCGACCTACATGGAAGTGTCAGGGTTAAAGGAACGTGAGTGTAGTGGAGAGTGGAGCGAGTTCGGACGGCAACGGACACGAAAGGCTCTTCCCGTCGGCTCAGGGACAGTCTCTCGGCGCCGAAGGGTCCTGTGTTCGCTTGGCAGCGGTGGCTGTGGTCCACGTAAGCGCTCAAAGTAGCAACCAACATGAAAGGTGGCTTCCGACCAGGCTGACGACGTCGTGTACGGAAGGCGCAACTTGTCAGCTGTCATTCAGAACGCCGTCGTCCTCCCACCAGGACTGAAGCTCGTTGTAGGCAGCTCGCGCAAAACCTCCGACAAGGCGGCAAGCTACTGCATGCTCCTGCAACCCAGGCCGACGCTTCGCGTGAGCCTGCAGTTGCCGGGTCGCCATGGTGTGAGAGGAAGGTCATCGAATGGCTGGGGTTGCAGGTACAACTTCCGTCAAAGTGACCATTGCCATCGATGCGCCCACACCGCGCTTCTTGTTGAGGAACACTCGCTGGAGGCCAACTGTCATGCATTCGCGACTCCGCCGTACATGGACTCGAGCGGTTCGGCGAAGTGTTGCGCAATCGCAATCTCCCACGCTTTCACGGTGGCGCTCAATTCACGGGCGATTGGCAGCGCCTATCTGTACCCCAGTCTGTGTGTCGCGAATACACGGGACCCCGCCAACAGAGCTCCCTCTCTGCGCAGCGGGAGGAGCCTCGAGACACATCAGCAGGCCCAGAACAAGGGAGCAGCTGCACGCGTTCGTTTCAGGGAGCCCGGGCGTAAGCCGGGGCCGGTGTCGCAAATGGCGCTCTCGGACTGGACAAAGGATGGGGGCCTTGGACGTGGTCACGTTACTGGCAGTGGCTTTCGCTCGCCTTCCATGGCATTATTGCGTATCAGATAGACGATGGACCGGCGGCGAGATGTTCGCCATCGTCATTAGACAAAAGGTCAGGTGTCTCGAAAAGAGGGTTTCCACGGCCGTCCGCGAACGTGCGCGCCGTCACCAAGTGGAGTAGTGCGTGGCTAGCGCCCGAGCGTGCCGAGCGCCAATGGAGACAAAGCAGTCGTGGAAAGCGCTAGAGCATCCCACCTTCGTTGACACTAAGCAACACACCGCCTCCTCTCCACCCTACAACTACTACTCTACGACTGCCCGCAACCTCACCACCGCCTGCTCTACACGCCATTGCCGTCCTGACACCTCGCCCGCTCCATTTCGCCCGACTGCCTCACCACACGCTCTAGCCGTGTTCCTCGCTCCCTGCCGCGCCCGTGTTCCTGGCACCCTACGACATCACATTCCTTGCCTTGCCCCGGCGACGGCCTCTGTACGACTGGCACTCGTCCTCGAACCACACCTCCCCGCGAGCGAGCGGCCGACAAGCGATCTCAACAGGACACTTGTACTCTCTGCCGACTGCTCGATGTGAAGAGGCCAGGCTCCAGCTCGTCCAACGCCAGCTGACTCCCCCGCGGCTGTCTCCGGAGGCGCTTCGTCATAGGGCCCCGAGCTTTCGCAATCCAATAACACTCGGAACAACGGACACAACATCATACGACGCCTGCTTCTCACAACAAC
>JAKBXD010000235.1:3254-3538 GCA_021840785.1 Pseudomonadota bacterium | reverse complement strand
AAGAAGGGATTGGCCGAAGAGGGTTTGGCTCAGATCCAGAGGCTCTATGCCGTGGAGAAAGCCGCCCGCGGCATGACGCCCGAAGACCGCCGCCGGTATCGCGACCAACACGCCCGTCCGCTGTGGGCGGCACTGCGGACATGGCTCGAGACCCGCCGCCCCGGGGTGCCGCCACAGACGGCCTTGGGCCGCGCCATGGCGTATCTTGCGAACGAATGGGACAAGCTCGTCGTATATCTCACCGACGGGCGCCTGGAGGTCGATAATAACCGGACCGAAAATAC
>JAKBXD010000235.1:0-3244 GCA_021840785.1 Pseudomonadota bacterium | reverse complement strand
CGCCGGCGTTAAAGCCTCGGCCAATCTTTACGGCCTCATCGAGACAGTCAAGGCCAATGGCCTCGAACCCTACGCCTATCTCCGCAGGATCTTCACCGACCTGCCCAAAGCCCAAACCATTGACGACTTCGAGGCCTTGTTGCCCACCGTCATACGGCCCGATCAGATCGTGATGGCGCTGCCGGTGGCTCTGCCGAAAAACAAAACGAAGTCACGAAATAAGCAATCCCGCACTTAACCGATCGCTTACGTCCTTCCAGAGACCCACACAATCCATCGCCAAGATGATGCGCACACTCTGCTTCCGCAACCGCCTGGTCTTCGACTACTTGCGGATGACGAAAAACTCGGCACCCGGGGCGTCTGACCTTGAGAACAAATATACCGTGGGGTACAGGCGAAGAAAAGCCTTGATCTTTCCCAAGAACTGTTATACTGCCGAATAGGAGTTGGAGCGATAGAAGAGCGTCACATGGCGCGCACATTGGAACTATAATGAACTTACCACTGCCCAATCCGGCACCACCCACGCCTAGCACGGTGCTGAGTAGATGGTTTAGAACCCGCAAGCGCCTCAAATCCCTTCGTTATTGGACACCTGTCACAGGCGCGCCTAAGGGATCGGAAACAAGTCAGCCGTTCCTTAGCGTCATGCTTATCACGTACAATCATGAGCAGTACATACGGGAAGCGCTTGACAGCATTCTGATGCAGGTCTGTGAATTTTCCATAGAAATTAATGTTATCGATGATGCATCAACAGACGGTACGCAGAAAATCGCTAGGGAATACAGCGAACGGTATCCCGGTATTGTTAACTGTTACTTTAATTCGGCTAATGTCGGGCGCGTGGCGACGCAACTAAACACCATTCGCGGGTTTCAGACGCTAAGAGGAAGATATTTCTCTATATTGGAGGGCGATGATTATTGGACTGACCCATTAAAAATTGCAAAGCAAGTTGCGTTTCTCGAAAAGAATACCGAGTTCGTTGCTTGTGCCAATAATACGCTACGGGTTTTCGAGGACAATAGTCGGCCTCCGGAGCATTTCTTACCTTTTAAAGGGTTTAATCGGGACGTTGCGACCATATACGATGTTATCAGCATGGCTGGTGTATATCACTTAAGTAGCGTCATTTATAGAAATGTCTTTCTCCAGAACCCACCGCCCTGTTTGTGTGACCGGTATAGCTGTGAGGTCACGATAAATATGCTATACGGCATATTCGGACACTTTTACTGCCTCGATGAATATATGTCCGTTTATCGAGTCCACGGTGGGGGTGTCTTTTCCGGGCGTACTCAAGAAAATCACTGGCGCTTTCACCTTGTCGGATTTCGCCGGTTCGCGCTGTATTTGGGGCCGAGATACTGGTGCATGTTCGCAAGGGCTGTTAGTGGCTTTTCAAGGTATATTCTACTGGCACCTTTCAGGAGCCGAGAGGTTACAACTCTATCCGTAAGTTCTTGGTTTCTGTTCTCGTTACATTTCATTGTAGCTACTTTCATCCGGGTCTTCATCTGCTCCCCCATGCGTTTTGGAGCATCTATGGTTAGGCGCACACGTAGCGCTCTCCGCAGTTATTCTAGAAGGCCAGTGCCTAATATGCTGTTGAAGATCGCGAGACATCCGATTATTTACGCACTATTCCTTACGTTGTATTTGCAGAGACAGGTGATTCGATTGTTACCGGATTCGATTATACACGGGATTTTACGAGCAGAGAAAGGCTATCCACGCTGGCTTGAGGCGCGGCGCGCGCTGCGCGATTGGATTTTAGCGAAGCGAGATGGGGAGGCTAGAATGGACCGGGAGCGCGGAAGTCCTAATTAGCGTTGATGTATGTTGCGGGCCTTTAAAAGGTGTCGCGACCTAGCTCAAAAAATAGAGGATTTAAAATAATGCGTAGGGTCCCCATAACCGTTACTCAACCCTTTCTTCCGCCACTTTATGAGTTCCAGTCTTATTTGAAAAAGATATGGGACCGTAAGATATTGACAAATGGTGGGCCTTTCCATCAGTCCCTAGAAGACGCCCTTTGTGAATACTTGGGCGTCCCCTATATCGCGCTTTTTGCTAATGGCACGATAGCCCTCCTTACGGCTTTGCGGGCCCTAAATATTAAGGGGAAGGTTATTACAACCCCTTACTCCTTTGTCGCAACGGCCCATTCTCTTTTATGGAATAGTATTGAACCTATATTTGTTGACATAGATTATCGAACGTGCAACATGTCGGCGGATAAAATCGAAGCAGCAATTTCGCCTACAACGGAGGCGATTGTTCCCGTACATTGCTATGGGAACCCATGCGATACAGTTCGTATCAAGGAAATCGCGGATCGAAGGGGTCTGAAGGTTATTTATGATGCGGCCCACGCGTTCGGCGTACGGCATGGCGGACGAAGTCTTTTGTTGGAAGGGGACCTTTCTGTTTTGAGCTTCCACGCAACGAAGGTGTTCAATACGTTCGAGGGTGGTGCCATTGTTTGCCACAGCGCGGAAATGAAGGCGCGTATTGATAACCTGAAGAACTTTGGGATAGTTGATGAGGTCACAGTTGGGGAGCTTGGAATAAATGGAAAGATGAGCGAGATAAACGCAGCCCTCGGTGTGCTGCAGTTGAAATACATAAATGGGGCTATTAAGAGACGAGGCGAGATTGATAAGCGCTATCGGGAGTCTCTGTCTGAAACTGCCGGCATTGAATGTCTCGCTATACCAAATTCTGTGACGCCAAATTACTCTTATTTCCCGGTCCTTGTTAGCGCCGAGTATCCCCTGAGCCGAGACGACTTACACGCGAAGTTACGACAACACAATATCGTCACCCGGCGCTATTTTTATCCGTTAATATCTCAATTGCCGATGTATAGTAGATTTGCTTCGTCCAGCCCAGAAAACCTGCCAATTGCCACAAATATAGCTCAGCGGATTCTTTGCTTGCCGATGTACCCGGACTTGTCGGACGATGACGTTGATAGTATTGTGGCGCTTATTTCTGGCCGGTAACCAACAGAGTATTGGTGCTTTGGAGAAAAGTATATCGATACTCTGGTAGTAGATGAGCCGTGTTTTATTAGGAGGCGTCTTGTAAGGTGATCCATCGGCTGATACTCCGGAGGCATTGTAGAACGACCGGTATCGTAATTGACATAACGGCGGTGAAGCAGAACCGAAAATGGGGCTATATCCGGATCTCCCCACCACTAAAGCCCTCAGATTCCCTAGCTTCATAGTGT
>JAKBXD010000234.1 GCA_021840785.1 Pseudomonadota bacterium | reverse complement strand
CTGGCTCGAACCAGAACATATCAGGATATCGGTAGAATGTCTCAATCGTTCCGGGGCCGACTTTTCATTCGGAAACCTGGTGATTCACGCTGCCACCGGCGCCGCACTGTACTCGATTACCGGTGATGCGCAATATGCGAGCCGCTTACGCCACGCCATGCCCGCCATCAATCATCCGACGATCGTATGCCGCCGCATGCTTTATGAACGCAACGGTCTCTATGACATTCACTATCGAATTGCCATGGACTATGAGTGGCTCCTTCGCAACCACCTACGTGGAGCCGTGGCCAGCTATATCCCACACCTCACCGGCCACATGGGCGCAGCGGGTGTCTCACAGCGCAAGATACACACAAGCCTCTTGGAGGTTCGGCGAGCATCCGTTTCACATGGATATCCGGCCGCTTTTGCGCATGTGCGCTACCAACTCCGGATATTGCGAGCACATGCGCGAGTCCTCCTGGAACGGTGGCTCCCGCATACGTTTGTCGATGCCCTACACCACCTTCTCAATCGATCGTACCGTGGCGCACCGGCCGACTCTTCGACGTGCAGCTAACCTACTGACCGCACCTCACCGTCATGCCACCGATTCCGCCGTCGCAGCCTGATAACCCCGTGCCATTCACCCAGACCGATAGCGCGGGTAGGTTACCGCTGTTCCTACTGTGTGCGCTCATAATCGGCACTGTGACTCTTCCCTCATTGCTCGTCTATATCCACATCGCGACCACATTGGCTGTCGGGACGCTTGCCGCAGGCATCCTGGCCGTGCTCCTGCTCCTTGTTAATACGACCATTATGGCGAAAAGGACAGGTCAGTTTTCACTCCTCGACGTGCGCGCCAATGACATGATATTCATCGCCTTGATCATGACATTCATTTGCGCCCACGGAGTCATTGCGTCGCGCATAGCGCCCCTGGACTACCGCCGCTTCGTCCTCTCGCTCGTTCCTCTTACTTTTCTCCTTGGCGGTGGATTCGCGATAGGCGTCGCGATTCGGAATGCCACTGCGACGCAACTGCACATGATGTCCTGGGTATTCTTCTGGGTGTTCATGGGGATCCTTCTTCTTCGTCTGTTGAAACTCGAACCCCACCCCGGAGCGTTGCATACGCCAACATTCCCGTTTGCAGAGACATCACACTTCATGCTCGCGCTGGCTCCGATTTATCTTTATCGATGTGTGACTGCACCTCGACAACATCGACTAGCCTGGGTGGTCTTTGGCTTCGGTCTCGCGATACTACTAAAAAGCGCCACCATGGTCGGATTCGCATTCGGCGCCGCCATCCTGTGCCGCCGCATGACAATTACCATGGCAGCGACCGCCATCGCGCTTATCGCTGGCGCCGCAACGCATCTGCACTACTTCACTTCTCGCGCCGACATCAGCTCGCACAGTTCCAGTATTTCTGCTCTTGTGTACCTACAAGGCTGGGAATTCATCTGGCATGCGTTGACCATATCCCATGGCTGGGGGTTGGGCTTCCAGCAACTCGGCATCCATCCAATGCACCTAGCCGTATCGCGACTCATCCGGGCGGCAAACCACGGCAAAGCATTGAATATGAAGGGCGGAAGCTTCGTATTCTCTAAGCTCAGCAGCGAATTCGGCGTGTTCGGACTCGCTCTCGCGATTGCCTATCTTTACGTTTCCTTGAAAAGCATAATGACGTTGAGAACCACAAAAACATTTGAACACGATACTTTTTCACGTTGCGTCATCGTATCCTTTGGCGTCGATCTGTTCTTTCGCGGTATAGGTTACTTCTATGGACCTGCCATGCTTTTCATCGCCGCCACGTACTCCTTATCCACCCGATACGATCTGCTTCGCCGCGGCGTCTCCGCCCGCGGACGCGACATTCTCGTTCTTCGTTGACTCCACGAAACTTTTAGACACTCCGTGTCACTTGCTCACGTCATAATAGTTGATGAACACGCCACGGTCCGCGGCGGCGCCACGCGCGTAGCCATCGACGAAGCTCGAGGGCTTTCTGCCGCCGGAATTTCGGTAACCTATTTTGCCGCCATCGGGCCGGTGAGCCCCGAACTCAAGTCCGAGCGAATTCACGTTGTGCTGCTCAACCAGCGGCGACTCGTCGACGCGTGGACGCACCCCGAGGTCCTTTACCAGAGTCTGTGGAATGCACCGGCTTACCGCGCAATGCACGGACTACTGGACCATATGGACCCTCACTCGACGATCGTTCACGTTCACAGCTTCTCCCAAACCATTAGCGCCAGCCCAATCCGTTGCGCTCTCGATCGTGGATTTCGGGTTATTTCCACAGTACATGACTACTTCACAGCCTGCCCAAACGGCGGTTTTTTCGACTACAAGACCCGCACTGTCTGCGACAGGCGTCCTTTGTCGTTGTCCTGTGTCATGACAAATTGTGATAAACGGAATTACCCGAACAAACTGTATAGACTTCTCCGTACTCACGCACAACATCAACTCTGTCGGATGCCCTCTGGGATAATGCACTACATTACGCCATCTGATGCGGCCGCCCGCCGATTGCGAAATTATCTCCCGAATGACGCCGTCTTCTTTTTGCTGCGAAATCCCTGCAATGTTCAACGATCCGATCCGGTTCGGGTACGGTCTCAAACGTATGTCGCGACGATCGGCAGACTTTCACCAGAGAAAGGCATAGAGACGCTCGTGGAAGCCGCCAAAAGGACAGGTACTAGATTACTCTTCATTGGCGACGGACCTCTGCGGCGCACTGCCGAGGCTGGTGGTGCTCACGTCGTGACGGGCTGGGTTACTCACAGCGAGATCCTTAGACTCCTCGGCGGAGTACGCTGCCTCGCGTTTCCGAGCTTGGTCCCGGAAACTTACGGACTATCGGTCATCGACGCCGCCGCCAGAGGCATTCCGTCCATTGTCACAGACGTATGTGGTGTCGCGGAATGGATCTTCGACGGCATAACAGGTTGGCGCATCCCACCGCGCAACGTTGACGCCCTCGCCGAGCGCCTTGAAGCGGTGAAAGACGATAATCTTATTGAGGCTGCCGGAACGGCAGTCTACACTGAATATTGGCGTTCACCTCTTTCGCTTGGCCGCCACATCAAGGATCTGTTAGAAATTTACAAACAGGCCTCGATGTTCCCGTGTGACGCTTCGAGTCACGCCGCATCATAAGCACCCCCTTTCCAAATCGGACGGGGCTTCTTTTATTTGACTCAACGGAGCAGTTTTTTTGTGAACCCCCACGGGCTATGGACCATTGGCTGAAGTGCCCAGCGCTTCCCGATACGGCGATCAGCATGGGCAGCTGTACATCATTCCCCCCGTGTAGGTGCTGGCGGCAACATCCGATTCTTGACTACCAAACGCCGGACGAAGTCTACTTCGGCACACGGGCCGATGAACTCGTCGCAGTCGCTCCAGAGAGTGCAATGCCCTCGCTCAGAAGTAGGACTCGATTTCTGACTGATGGTGAGGTCCCGGGTATCCTCATGACCGCCGCTCAGATGGAGTCCTATCTGCTTGCTTTTGCTCGCGACTCCGAGAAAC
>JAKBXD010000233.1 GCA_021840785.1 Pseudomonadota bacterium | reverse complement strand
CGTGAGACTGGAGATTTCTCCCCCGGTCGAACCCTGGAAGATTGGGCGTCTTGCTGATGGCAGCCTAGAGTGCGCGCTGGTCCCTGGCATCGCCCTCAACCTTAGTCTAGATGCCAAGATGCGGGTATCGGATCCGGAGTTGGCCAAAGTCTTGGCCTGGCTGAAACGCTTTGAGCCCCTATTAACGGTGATTCAACATCGGGATCGCCACGCCCCTTCGGGTAGCCACGCGGAAGCAACCCTTGGTCCGGATAGTATTCAAACGGATCTTTGGTTTCAAATTCCCCGGGTCATGGAACTCTTAGCCAATTTGGGGGCGCAAGCTCTGAAGTTATTCGACGGATACCTTGCCGTCTGGAACGACCCTTCCAATCCTGAAATGGTCTGGTCGTCGGGCCGAGGCGCAGAGCTTTTCGGTTTGCTTTCTCCCATCTCCCTCTACGCCGAGGCGCGCAGCCACCAATACATCGCCTGGGGAGGGCCCGTTGGTCTTCCCCGTGCGTTTGGCCAGCGCGGCCTCAACTTGCTCATTGCCATCCCCCTACCTGGCACGGATCAATCGACGGGGATCTTAACATATTTCTCCAGCGAGACGATGAGCCCGGATGCCAAGGTGCGGAACACCTTAAGCTCTCTTGGCACCAGCCTCAGAACAATGATGGACAGCCGCCGAGCCGCGTTAACCATGTCCCGCGTCTATCTGGACGCGCTCTTGCTTACCGCTAATCTGCTGGATCAGGCTGACCCCTATAACCAGGACCATCACCACCAGGTAGCGCGCTTAGCCGCCCGCTTAGCCATCAAGTCAGGCCTGTCCGCGGATCGCGTTCAAGCCGTGGAGGTGGCCGGCCGCTTGCACGACGTGGGTATGGTGGCCGTCGCCTTGGAACTTACCACGCAGCGAGGAACCCTCGCCGAGCAGTCGCGCGAACTCATTCAGCGTCATCCCAAGCTGGGCTTTGATTTATTAAAGGGTCTGCCTAACGAAATCTTGGCCTCGGGGGTGGCCCAGGCCATTTACGAACACCATGAACGCTTCGACGGTCAAGGGTATCCTCGGGGAGCCCCCGGAGCCGACCTCACGATCGAGGGGAAGATTTTGGCCGCGGCGGAACAGTTTGTCGCGCGGATTTCCAATCGCAGCTATCGCGAGGGTCTTCCCGTCGACCGAGCTCTTTACGAGATCAAGCAGCTTTCCGGTCGGCAACTAGATCCGGCGGTCGTCACACATTTGCTGGAGCTGTACCAAGAAGCAGGAATCCGTCCGGCGGCGGCCCAGTTTTAGCCGGGGCGATGGGCCAAAATGACACCATGCCGCCTTGCCCGACATTGCATTCAAAATTCGTTGAGAGAAGTGAGGATTCCCGGCCATGGCCCCTGTTGCCAAGCTTCGCGCGCGTTCCTACGCCATTTATTATGGGTTCGGTCCCCTTCCTGGTTTAGATCAGTTTGACTTGGTGGTATTGGAGCCTCAAGGATGGGCCCTTGCCGATATCCGTCGATTGCAGAGCCAAGGGGTGAAGGTCTTGGCCTATGTCAGCGCCTTAGAAGTACCACCGTGGTTTCGAGCAGTCCCCCTATCCGATAAGGACTTCATCTTGGTCGATGGCAAACCCTGGGTGCGAGCTCCTGAGAATAATCGCGTGGTCCGTCCGGGATCGCGAGCTTGGCGCAACTACTTAGACCAACATTTCCCCTCTTTATATCGACAGGGATGGGACGGCGTCTTTCTCGACACCTTGGGCGACATCGAAGATAGCGCGGTGGCAGAGGAGGCCGACTGGCTGGCCCCGGAGGCTGTGGATCTGGTGCGTTTGGCCCGCTCTTACTTCTCTGACCGGCTCGTGATGATGAATAACGGCCTGTGGCGCCTGGCCCCCTTGGCCACGGATCACCTCGATGGCGTTTGTTGGGAAGGAACATTTAGCCGCGCGGTTTTGCGAGAACCCTGGTGTCAGGCGATGCTAGATTTTCTTGGCCAAATGACCCAACGACTGCACTGGGTTAATTTGATGCTTACCCAGATTCCGGTCACCGTCCAAAGCGACGTTCTGGTCAAGGAGTTTCAAGACTTGGCGCGGCAGTTTGGATTCTTACCCTACGCCGCGCCCGGAGGCTACCACGAAGGCATCCGCCTTCGCGATGGGCGGGTGCTAGACGGCATCCAAAAATCCTAATTCCAAGGTAAAAGAGCGTCGTGGTCGAGGTAAGGCATGCTCGCGGCCGCCACGGCCTCTACTTTCTCCGGATCTGCCAATTAAATCACGCATGCGTAGGGAGACTTCGTGCTTGGCCGGGGGACCGATGCGGCTCGGGATCTATAAGAAAATTAAGTGCACCTAACGACCTCGCCCTCCAGGCGAAATTCTCAACCACAGAGTGAAATCGGGCCCCCGGCATCGTCACCGTGGGTACACATTCCAAATCTCGACCCAGCGAAAACTTTGGGACATTCGGGCCACTACTCCGCTGATCCTCCAGCCGACTTCCGGACCGTGTCGGAGTTCCGAAGGCACGGAGATTTCTCCCGAAAGCGCACTGTCCACCCCCTCGAGCTTCCAGCCCCGGTCGGTGATCGCCACAATCTCAAAATCGCCCTCATAGGATGCGTCCGAACGTATCCCCCCTAGACCGTCCACCCACCGAGACAACTTGTTCCGCAAATCTGTCGCCTTAGGTAGAGCTCGTCCCAGACTCTTCGCTTGAGATTGGAATATCTCGGCATTGGTTTCATCCATATAGTGGTGTTCGTATAGCCACCTACCCAGTCGTCGGGTGACGGACCCGGCAGCCCGCATCAAATCCTGACCGGCAACGACCTTACGCACCATGAACCACCCGAGAAAATGACCGATAGTATAAGCAATTTCCTTCGGTGATCCTAGCCCGCACCATGCGTACTCAGTACCTCTTTGGTGCGCCTCGTCGACTACCTTGACGAGTGCCGGATCATCTGGCCCGTCATAAGCCTCAATGTAGGTGCGCAGGAGGTCGACCACAGCCTGATATTGAAGAAAGGTGCGGGCTGCTAATCTCACCTCTTGTTCCGCAAGAAACTCTTCCAACACCTGATCAATCGTTGGCCCTTCAGACGGTATCTCAGGCAATTCGCATCTCCCCTCCTCCATACCCATTGTGCCACAAGCCGGTCATTTGGGGTCTTTCACAGAAAAATCTCTGAAGTGACAGATTCGCCCTGAGGAGAGCTGGGGCACGTCCCGTCGCGCATGTTCCCAGACTAAATCCAAATTGATCTTGTCCGCCGTGTCAGGATAAAAGTCGGGGTACATCTCAATGCCTTGCACGGGCAGTTCCCGAGCTTCATCGATCCACGAGTAGATCGAGCGCTCACCTCGGCACAGTTGGTCGAAGTAGCCTTTGGGAAAGACTGCGAGTCGCGGACGCGTCACGGAACTCCCTCCTTCCTTCCTTCCTTCCTTCCTTCCATGGTAGGATCTAAGACAGGTCGACCAACGATCGCGAACTCCGGGCCCCGTGACGCGCTCTAATCGCCCTTGACCGCCCTTACCACCTCGGCCAAAAT
>JAKBXD010000232.1 GCA_021840785.1 Pseudomonadota bacterium | reverse complement strand
CCTCGCACATTTTTCGTATCACGTCTGCGTATTTGAAATCGTCTCCCGAAAAAATTTTCTCGCGAAGTATGCTCTGGAATAGCTTACCGACGAAAAAGACTTCCGTTTGGTGAGAGTATTGGAGGCTTTGCACTATCTCTTCGGGAAATTCACTTACCGGCCAATTGAGAATGACACTTTGTCCAACCGCTTCGTTTTCTCCTAGCTGTTTACCGAATCCAAAGTCAAGAATCTTGGCCAAGCCATCTTTGTTAACAAGAATATTTTGCGGCCGTACATCTCTGTGAAGGACCCCATTTTCTTCTAAGTAACTGAACCCGCTTATTACCTGAGTGAAGACGTCTTCATAGTCCCATTCTGCGCTGGAATATTGGTCGATTGGTACTCCGTCAACGTATTCCATTTGTATGTATCCGAGTTCATGTTCTGGGTACAAATAATAGTTGTAGATTCGAACGATATTCGCGTGCGACAAGCGCAACAATATCCTGATTTCATCTACGAATCGCCGAAAGAGATCGCTGCTGTTCGCAGAATTGTGCGGTTCATATTTTTTGATCGCGTACAGCATTTCTGTCAGAGATTCCTTAAATAAACGGGTATTCCCGGTCCCCCCTTGCCCTAATGGGCGTTCGTAAATGAAAAACTTTTGTGCGTCAACAAACCGAACCTCGGCACCTGGAACAAGCGATTTCATTGATGACAACCCCTTAATAGCTTGTATTTCCCACGGACCGACTCGGAAAAGATCCGAAGCTTCTGATATTTTATCACCTGGTCTCCTTCCTTCAAATACACCAGTGTCTAGCCACTAGGGTAGGATCCGCTGGCCTACACATTTACGCATGTAAATCTGCCATTTCTCGCCCCTTAATGGTTTACGTTTGGATCACTGTCTTGGAGGAGCGAGCCTGTCCGGTTGTGCGTTAACCCATACGAGGAACTCGCCTAATACCTGTAGCGCTTCCGGTTGGCTTCCGGTTAATGCGGCCATAGCTTGGCCAAGACTCACGGCGACCGTCTTAAGCTGTTCGTCTACCAGCCCCGTGATCCGTAACGTGTGCAGCCACTGGTCAACTAGGAAGCCCATCGTGTGGTCATCCCATGTCCAATCGAATTGCATCATAATTCACCTCTTGTGGCCAAGTATAGGCGCGAAATGTTACCCGAGTCCTGTACTGTACACTTCAATTTTCACCGAAGCGTTCACCAGGAAACACATCCACCGGGTTTTATCGGCCCTTATACACCCAGACATCTTCCTCGTGGCGGCGATTTCTGTGTCGCCCGAAAAAGGCACGGGCCGAGGTTACCTCCTCCTGGCTTTGCTTTTTCCTATGGTGCACGGAGAGGAGATGGGCGTTAATTAGCGCCATTGGTCAGCGGGGCCCCATACCACGGCCACGTGGTCGCCGCTGCGGGCTTGGTGAGCTGCACCCACTGGCCCTGCGCCTGAAATTCGTAGACCGATCCCTTCCAGACGACCGACGGAAGGTGCGCGGCGGTCCACGCACTTCGGACGGTGCGGGATTGCCCCATCATCAACGTCTCTTCCTTGCCGAGAATGGTCCCCGGTGCCGCCAGCGGCCAATAGGCATACGACGGATTCTGCGCCGTGCGTGGACCGTTCAGAGGTTGGCCGAACCAGGATGCGCCGAGCACTTGTCCTGTCAGCGGGCCATCGCGCAAGACGCCAATGAGATAGATTTGCTTGGCGTTGGCCGGGTACCCCGTCTGCCCCGGCATCGCGACCGTCCAGTCATTGGCCGTCGGCTGTGAGGGCTGGGGGTTTTGATAGAAATAGTACAGGCCGATGGTGCTTTCGTAGATCGGCGGGCGCCCGTTCTGGAGCCACACTTGTTGCGTGGCCGGGCCCTGCAGCGCCATCAGTTCCTCTTCTTTCCAGAGCGCGGTCCCTGCCGGGGCCGATACCGTTATCATCTGGGCACGGCTGGCCGGAATGCCGCTGTCGATGTAGATCGATCCGGACGCGAAGGGCGCAGCCACGGGAAACGAGGCCGTGCGGTGGGCACCAGGGAGCGCCACGGGGTGCGATCCCGGGGTCGGCAGCGTGGGATGTGGCGACCGGACGCCGGGTGTGGTGGCGTGCGTAATCCAAATCGCCGTCAGCCCAGCGGCCACGCCCATGCCCACCACAGCGGTCCACCCCGGCTTACGCCGGGGTGCGGCGTGTGCGCTGGCGTGCCGCGCAGTGCTGGCCATCAGAGCTTGCCGTCGTTCGAGTGATAGCGTGAGGCTAGGATCCGCCGCCGGTGGCCCATACTGTTGGAACCAGTTTTTCATGTCGGCTTCGTCCCACGCGTGTTGATTGGACTCCATGTTAATCCCTCCCCCATATATCAGCAAATCGTGTGCGAGCGCGTGATAGGCGGGTGCGTACCGCGGTGGTCGAGAGTCCTAAGCGCGTCGCGATGTCCTGCGTCGAGCAGTCCGCGTAATAAAACAGCCAGAGACACTCGCGGTCGGTCGGTGGCAGGCCATCGAGAATGGCTTGAACCGCCACCCGTTTGTCCCATGCCCCATCTTTCGATTCGAGTTCGTCAGCAGGGACCGTGCTCGTCGGATGGCGGGCCGCTTGGCGGGTGTAGTCCACCGCGCGGTTGCGGGCCGTGGTATACAGCCACCCGGGGGTGATAGGCCGGCGGGGATCGCGGTCATGCCATTGGTAGAGCCGCAGGAACGTGTCCTGGGCAATGTCTTCCGCTAACTGGCGATCATGCACATAGGTGTACGCAAATTGTGTGATTTTATCGCCCCATTGCTCCACCCATTCGGTAAACCATGTGTCGTCCTCCAGTCTGGTCATGTGCTGCGCATCACCTGCCTCTCATTCCTACAACGCTGGGCGACCGAGGGTTGTGGCAAAGAAAAATCCGCCGAGCTGGAACTCGGCGGATTGGACGACAATCTATCTACTCAGGGGTCGATTCGATGCGGACTGGCAGTTTGGCGTCCGGTGGCGGCGCGATGAGTTGTTCAATGACCGTAGCGGCCTCGCGCTGGAGATGCGGCACCATGTGGGTGTAGACATCCAACGTGATTTGTATACTGCTGTGGCCGAGACGTTCGCTGACGACTTTCGGGTGCTCACCGGCCTCGAACAACAACGTGGCGTGCGTGTGGCGGAGGTCATGAATACGCACCGTCGGTGGTAATCCGGCTTTTGCCAACAACCGTTTGAAGGAGCGGGCGACATTTCGGGGATCCATGGGCTTTCCGGCTGCGGTCACAAACACCAAGTCGCTATTACCGCGCCCAACCTCTTCGCCGAGCCTCCGTTCCAGGTGTTGTCTCCGATGTCGACGTAGGTGTTGCAACGTGGTGGCATCCAACGTCACGGTGCGTCGGCTGGTGCGATTTTTCGGCTCGGTGAGCTGCTTCCGGCTTCCATGCCCGGACAGTGACCTGCGCACGTAAAGACAACCGGCATCCCAATCAATGTCCGACCACCAGAGTCCGAGCATCTCTCCCTTGCGCATCCCGGTTGCCAGTGCCAAACGTACGAATGTCTCCAACCGGTCGCCGTGGGCCGCCA
>JAKBXD010000231.1 GCA_021840785.1 Pseudomonadota bacterium | reverse complement strand
GTGCCCATGAGACCGAGCTGCGAGGACGCCTAGCCGGCCGGCCGGGACATCACCTGCTGGGCTGGCAGCAGCCGGTTACGCCCTGGTACAGCGCCATGGATGCCCTGGCCCTGCCGTCCATCGAGCCCGATACCTTTGGTCGCGTCTGCCTGGAGGCCCAGGCCTGCGGCACCCCCGTTCTGGGTGCTGCCATGGGCGGGATTCCCGAGAGCTTCGCCGCCGATCAGACCGGCCTACTCCTCGCGCCAGGGGATGTCGAGGCATGGAAAGATGCCTTTTTGCATCTGACAGAGGATCGTCAGGATCTCGAGCGCTTGGCAGGCGCTGGGCCAGAATTTGCGCGTCGATTTTCTGCAGAGAAGATAGCACACGAGTTTTTGCGGGTGCTCGGGCTTACTCAATAAAGAACGCCTCCTTGGGCTATGCCCAGGGAGGCGTCGTAGCTAGCTGAAGTAGAGCTTACTTCTTGGGCGCCTTGGCAAAACGCAGGTAGGGGAGCTTGATGTCGATGTCACCAAACTTCTCTTTGGCCTGCTCGTCGGTCAAGGATAGGGCCACGATCACGTCCTGACCAGGGACCCAGTTGGCCGGGGTGGCCAAGGGGACGCCGTCGGTGGCTTGGATAGCGTCCAGGGCCCGCAGGATCTCCGCAAAATTGCGGCCCACGGACATGGGGTAGGACATGGTCAGGCGCACCTTCTTGTCCGGCCCGATGATGAAGACCGTACGCACGGTGGCGGTGTTCTTGGCGTCACGCTTCTCGGGCAAGTAGGCCTCGGCGGGGAGCATGTCGTAGAGCTTGGAGACATGCAAAGACGTGTCGTCGATGATGGGGAAATTGGCCGGTGCGCCCGCCGTCGCCTCAATGTCCCGCTTCCACTTCTTGTGCTCTTCCACGGTATCCACAGAAACGCCCATGACCTTGGTATTGCGCTTCTCGAACTCGGGAGCCAGCTGGGCCACGGCGCCGAACTCGGTGGTGCAGACCGGGGTGAAGTCCCGGGGGTGGGAAAAGAGGATGGCGTAGCTGTCGCCAATCCACTTATGCAGGTTCAACTCCCCAGCGGTGGAGTCGACGGTGAAATCCGGGGCTACGTCATTGATACGAATAGACATGAAACGCTCTCCTCAAGATAGAACCCATGAAAACAACAGCTAGTGCTCAAGCACAGTCTAACGGATCAGATAGAGACTGTAAATAGTTTAAATCGATACTAAGTCTAATATCGAAGAGGGCCATCTTGTATTTAGTTAGAAATCTAAGTATAAGCTTTCTTCCTATTCAGTGATACGAAGGCGCACTCCATGAACGCCGACCCGATATACGAAGCCTTTGCGCTGGCCCTGCATGACAGTGCGCGGGCCTGGCGCCACGCCCTGGACCAGCGGCTGAAGCCGTTGGGTTTGAGTCAGGCGGGTTGGATGAGTGTGGCCTTGTTGGCTCGGGCGGCGGCCCCAATGACCCAACGGGCCCTGGCGGAGGCCCTGGGGGTGGAGCCAGCGACGGTGGTCTCCATGGTGGATCGCCTGCAGCGCCTGGGTTTGGTGCGTCGGGAGATGGCCCTGGAAGATCGTCGGGTGCGCCAACTGTTTCTGACGGCTGAGGGCGAGCGCGTCTATGCCGAAGTGCGGCGCATCGCCGCCGATTTTCGTCGCGAACAATTGGCGGCCATCGATCCTGCTCTGCTGGCGACGAGTACGGAGACCCTGCAAAAGCTGCTGCGCGCCTTGCACGCCCTCCCTCGATGAGTCCCCAGACAAGCACCGCAGGGGCTGGGGAGGCGTTGAATCGTCCCCTGATCACCCTCTCGATCATGTTGGCGACCATCATGCAGACCCTGGACAGCACCATTGCTAATGTGGCGCTACCCCATATGCAGGGGAGCCTGTCGGCGACCCTCAATCAGGTCGGTTGGGTCCTGACCTCCTACATTGTGGCCACCGCCATCGCCACACCCATGACTGGCTGGTTGGTGGACCGCTTTGGCAAGCGGCATGTCATGCTGGCATCCATCATCGGCTTTACCTTGGCCTCCATGTGGTGCGGGATTTCCACCTCTTTGGGGGAGATTGTCTTGGCACGCGTGTTTCAGGGGGCCTTTGGTGCCGCTTTGGTCCCCTTGGCGCAGACGACCTTGCTGGACATCAATCCCCGGGAAAAGCAGGGCGCCGCCATGGCCATGTGGGGGATGGGGGTCATGGTGGGTCCCATCATCGGCCCCACCTTTGGGGGTTGGCTCACCGACAGCCTGGGCTGGCGTTGGGTGTTCTTCATCAACGTGCCCGTCGGGATCCTCGCGACCCTCGGCGTCTTGCGCTCCTTTCCCCGTGCGGATCAGCGTCGCCATACGCCCTTTGACATGGCAGGCTTCATCAGCCTCAGTCTGGCCATTGGGGCTATCCAATTGCTGTTGGATCGGGGGCAGCAATTGAATTGGTTCAGTTCCAAGGAGATCTGGGTAGAGGCCTACCTGGCCGGCTTTGCCGGGCTGTATTTTGTTTGGCACACCTGGCGCTCCAATCCCGAACGGGCATTTTTTGACTATCGCCTGGTACTGAACCGGAATTATGTGACGGGCCTGTTTTTCATCTTTGTCGTGGGGTTGGTGCTTTTTGCCTCCCGCGCCCTGATTCCCACCATGCTCCAGGATTTGATGGGTTATACGGCGGAGGATGCCGGCTGGGTGACGGCGCCCAGTGGCCTGGGGACCATGGTCGCCATGTTGATTGTGGGGCGCTTGGTGGGCAAGGTAGACCTCCGCCTGCTCCTGGCCGTGGGTTTTGGCTTTACCGCCTTTTCCCTGTGGCAAATGCAAGGTTACAGTCTGGTCATTACCCAGGGCGACGTGATCTGGCCCGGGGTGTGGCAGGGCCTGGGCATTGGCTTGGTCTTCGTTCCTCTTAGCACGGCGACCTTTGCGACCCTGGCCCCGGAGATGCGCGCCAGTGGCACCGCTATCTACAGTCTGGTGCGGAACGTGGGGAGTAGCATCGGGATTTCCCTGGTGGAGACCTTGCTCACCCGCAACACCCAGACTGCCCACGCTAGCCTGGCCGCTCACCTGGACCCCCAGAATCCGGGCTTTGCCAACGGGAGTGTCGCCAGTCTGTATGACCTGCATACGCGCTTGGGGCAGGCCCTGCTCAATGCCGAGGTCACGCGTCAGGCGAGCATGATTGCCTACATCGACGATTTTTGGTTGATGCTGGTCCTGACCCTGGCGATATTTCCTCTGCTACTCTTCATCCGCACGCCTCGGGGCCCGGGGAAGGTGGAGGCGGTGGTGGCGGAGTGAGTTAAACGCCTTGGGGTGGGTCTATCTGACGCGCCGGCTCATGACAATGATCAGACCTCGCCTTATGATGCGGACCCATCGGGACTGTTGGAGAGAAGGATGCCTATTCGTGTTGCCGGACGTCGTTCACGTCCATGGCCGTGAGCCGCTCCGTGGCGATTTTGCGTAATCACTGGGCACCGGGGCGAGGCGAGAGTCTTTGAGCCGTCGTTCGTTGACGAAGAATCCCCAGCGCATTGTGCTTATCAAGTCCCACAGTGCCGGGGTAGGAGA
>JAKBXD010000020.1 GCA_021840785.1 Pseudomonadota bacterium | reverse complement strand
CTCAATACCTGGGAAGTGGATGCGGACCAGATCTTCAAAAACCAGGAAGTCCACAATATGGCGGTAGCTCTCGGCATCGAGGCCCACAATTTTCAGGCGGATCCAGATCGGATGCTGGCGGGGCTGCGCTACGGCAAAATCATGATCCTGTCCGATGCCGATGTGGACGGCAGCCATATTCAGGTGCTGATCCTGACCCTGTTCCTGCGGCACTTCCCGGCGCTGTTGCAGCGCGGCCATGTGTTCGTGGTCAAACCACCTTTATACCGGGTGGACGCCACCTGGCGCGGCCGGGTCCGCAAAATCTACTGCGAAGCCGAAGCCGAACGGGATGCGGCAATAGAGCGTCTGCGCACCGAGGGCGTCAAAGAAAGCGCCATCTCGGTGCAGCGTTTCAAGGGCTTGGGTGAGATGAATCCGGATCAGCTCTGGGAAACAGCCATGTGCCCTGATACGCGTTCCCTGGTCTCGTTGTCGATGACTGCCGCCGATCAGGCTGCTCTGCATACACGCTTCGGTCTGCTGATGGCCAAGCAATCGGCCGCCGGGCGCCGTGAATGGATGGAGCGGGATGGTTGGTCAGCAGAGATTGATATTTAAGGCGAGGGTTTTCAGGCATGACTAACACCCGGGATCTTTTTGATCTCACCGGTAATGAGAAGCTACCGCCTCCGCCATCCGAGGGCGCGGAATCGGACTCCATCCAACCTCCCGAGCCGCCGCTCGCGGAATATGCCGCGCGTGCTTACCTCGCCTATGCCATGAGCGTGGTAACCGGACGGGCGATCCCGGCGCTGGCCGATGGCCAGAAACCGGTGCAACGGCGAATTCTCTATGCCATGCGCGACATGGGGTTGCAACGCTCCCCTAAGCATGTAAAGTCCGCCCGGGTGGTGGGCGAGGTGATCGGCAAATGGCACCCCCATGGCGACACCTCGGTGTATGACGCCATGGTGCGTATGGCCCAACATTTTACCTTGCGCTACCCGGTGGTGGATGGTCAGGGCAACTTCGGCTCTCTGGATGGCGATTCGGCCGCCGCCATGCGCTACACCGAAGCCAATCTGACGCCCATCTCTGAATTGCTGCTGGCAGAAATAGATGAGGGCACCGTCGATTTCCGCAGCAACTATGACGGTACCCTGGAAGAGCCGGTCACCTTGCCCGCCCGCTTACCTTTCCTGCTGATGAATGGGGCCTCCGGCATTGCGGTCGGCATGGCCACGGAAATTCCGCCCCACAATTTGCGTGAATTGGCGCAGGTCTGTGCGGCATTGGTGTTGCGTCCGGATATGGCCGATGACGAGATTGTGCTCCAGATTCCCGGCCCCGACTTTCCTGGCGGTGGCCAGATTATTTCGCCACCCCAGCAAATCCGCGAGGCCTATCTGTCGGGGCGTGGCAGTATCCGGGTGCGTGCCCGCTGGGAGGTCGAAAAGCTGGCGCGCGGGGAGTGGCGTATCGCGGTACAGCAACTGCCGCCAGGGGTGTCCACCGCACAAATCCTCTCGGAGATAGAAACCCTTTCCAACCCACAGGCCAGAGGGGAGGCTAAGAAAAAGGCGCTCACCCCGGAACAGCAGGCGACGAAAAGCGCCATGCTCTCCCAGATTGATACCGTGCGGGACGAATCGGGCAAGGACCACGCCGTGCGTATCGTCATTGAGCCACGCTCGCGCAACCAGGATCCGCAGAGTCTGATGACATACTTGCTGGCCCGCACCTCGCTGGAATCCAGTCAGTCGGTGAATCTCACGGTACTGGATCTGGATGGCAAAGCGCCGTGCCTGCCGATCACTCGGATATTACGGCAATGGGTGCGCTATCGAGTGACGACCGTACGGCGGCGCAGTCAGTTTCGCCTCGATAGGGCCCTGGCGCGCATTCATATTCTCGAAGGCCGTTTACGGGTGCTGCTGGATATCGACGCGGTGATCCGTGTGATCCGCGAGTCCGACGACCCCAGGGCCGACCTCATGGCGCACTTCAATCTCAGCGAGATTCAGGCAGAAGACATCCTGGAAATTCGCCTGCGGCAACTGGCGCGTCTGGCTGGTATTGAGTTGGAAAAGGAACTGGACGATAAGCGGGAAACCGCTGATTACCTCGGCGCACTGCTGCGCAATGAATCGCAATTGCGCGCCCTGGTTGCAGAAGAAATCACCGCCGATGCCCAGAAATTCGGTGATGATCGTCGCACTCTGCTGGAAGTGGATGCCGCGATCACCAACAAATCCATCCAGACCATCGCTGCTGCCGTCACGGACGAAGCGGTCACGGTGATCGTCTCCCAAAAGGGCTGGCTGCGTACCCGCTCCGGTCACGGACTGGATACGGCGGCTCTGGGGTTCAAGGAAGGCGATGCCTTGCTGCAAGCCTTCGAGGTGCGATCGATGGATACGCTGGCCTTGCTGGATAGCGCCGGGCGAGCCTACTCTATCGCGGTCGCGCAAATACCCGGTGGGCGCGGTGACGGCATTCCGGCCTCCAGTCAGGTGGACTTTCAGCGCGGCGCCGGGCTGGCGGCGGTAGCCTGCGGAGCCAGCGACAGCCTGTGGTTGGTGGCCGGAACCGGTGGTTATGGATTCCTGAGCACGCTGGAAAATATGACCGGCCGGAACAGGGCGGGCAAGGCGTTCTTAACCTTGAATGCGGATGAGCGGCCGTTGCCGTTGGTTCCGGTCACCGACCTTCAGGCCGAAACCCTCTGCTTGTCTTCCGATGGGTATGGTCTCCTATTCCCGCTGGCGGAGGTCAAAAATCTGCCCAAGGGTAAAGGCGTCAAACTGATTGCCCTGGGTGCGTCGGCCACCCTGCAATCCCTGTCGGTATATCGCGAAGGTCAACCCTTGCCGCGCGGGTTGCGGAGAAATCGCATGGAAGCTTGCCGTGGTCGACGGGGAGGGCGGGGCAGGGTGGCGCGTTGAACCTTTTGATCGGCAAAATGATGGCTCGACAAGGCATCGCCCAGTATGTACGAGAGGCACGTTGATCGCGTGATTCAGCTATATCAGGCAGCCAGCGCCATCACCTGTTTTGCGTAGGTAACTGCAGGGATTGGAATGACCCCTTTATCTGGTATGGCAACTTTTTGAACGAGGTTGTTAGCCCAAAGCAGTAATGTCCCCTTTGCGTGAGAAGAGTGTCGCGGGCTTGCAGGACGCAATGGTTACCCAATCGTACCTACTTTACATAAAGAACTTCATGCGGTTTACTGGATGCGCTGAACATCATGGGCAACCCGGGATAGAAGCAGGAGCTTGACGTTATGTGGCAATTACATCGCGCCGAAGAGCGCGGCAGAACCGGGGCAAAGTGGCTGAAAAGCGCGCATAGTTTTTCTTTTGGCGAATATTATAATCCGGAAGCAGTCCGTTGCGGGCCATTGCGGGTGATCAACGAGGATGTGGTTGCTCCCCAGTCTGGTTTTCCTATGCATCCCCATAAGGATATGGAAATCATCACCTATATCCTCAGTGGCGCTCTGGAGCATCGAGACAGTATGGGTAACGGCAGCGTTATCCGCGCCGGTGATGTTCAGTATATGTGTGCAGGAACGGGCGTGCGGCATAGCGAATGGAATCCCTCGGTAGATACGCCGGTGCATTTGCTGCAAATATGGGTATTGCCGCCACAAAATGCTCTACCACCCAGTTATGATCAGCGGCATTTTGCCGACGTCGCGAAGCTGAATCGCTGGTGCCTTTTGGTGGCCCCTGATCGCGAGGATGCGTTAGTGGTGCATCAGAATTTTCGGTTGTATGCCAGCGTACTGGATCAGGGCGCAGAGCTTGGTTATCAGCCGACATCCGCGCGGCGTCTGTATTTACATGTGGTGCATGGTGTAGTGCAAGTCGGAGACCTTCTGCTCGGTGCTGGAGATGCAATCTCCGGCTCCGCGGGCTTGTCGGTGACAGCGACACAAGCGGCGGAGTTGTTGCTGTTTGACCTGCCATAAATGGCGGCCATGGTGTGTCGATTTCATACCAGGGTACGAATGCCGATCTGTTGGAGCGTGGTTACGAGCTGATGGTAATCACCATTTCGGCGATCTCCGCCAATTTTTTGCCCTTATCCATCGCCAGGCGGCGCAGGCGGCGGTAGGCTTCGGCTTCGTCAATCTGCAGATCACGCATGAGAATACCCTTGGCTTTTTCCACCAGCTTGCGTTCGGAGAGGGCATCTTTGGTGTCTTTGAGTTCTTTGCGTAGCAAGCGGTAGTCGGCATAGCGCAAGGCGGCGACCTTGAGAATAGGGGCGATATCGCGGGCGGAGATGCCGTGGGCGACATAGGCAGCGACCCCTGCACGGATGGCGCGGCGCATGGTGTCTTCATCCTCGGGAGCGCCGAGAACGACAACCGGAAGTTCTAAGGTCTCGCTGAGAAAGACAATGTGTTCGAGGACATCGCGCTCCGGCGTGCCGGCTTCGGCGATGATGACGTCGGGTTGCAGTTTTTCCAACCGTTGCCACGAGAGTTCTGTCCAAACAAAAATGTCGGCGACTTGATGGCCTTCTAGATGGAGGGCGTCACGAAGCATTTCCGCGCGCTCCGTATTGTTGTCGATCAGGACGATGCGGTGCATGGGCTCATTGCAGGGCTTGCAGTGCAGCGCGGACGATGATCTCTGATTCGCCGAGAGGGCTATCGATGGTGATTTCGCAGCCAGATAATTCAACCTGAAGTTGGGTGACAAGCGCGGGTAAATCCTCCTGCAGGTGCCTGCCGCTGCTCCAGAAAATTGGCGAAACCCGGTACCGGCGCAAACCGGAAGCGTAGGCCTTGCGCATCGCCTCAGCGAGGCTGGGCGTCCATATTTCCAGATAACAGAGTATGATCTTTCGCTGTGGCTGGCTGGCTTGCAGGCGCATGGCAATAACCTCGAAGGGTAGTCGCCATTGCGGATTGCGTGAACCGTGGGCGAGCAGGAACTGTACTTGAGACACGAAAACTCCTTAAGGTTGTTGCATTAAGTGGCGCGCAGCATCTTCTGTTTTCGGTAGCCAGGCGCAGAGCTCGGCAAGCTCCACGACCGCGCCGATAATCAGTATGGCCGGGCTGCCGAGTCCGGCACGGGCAATTTCCGCGCTCAGTCGTGCCAAGGGCGCCTGCACTTGTTTTTGCTCTAAGGTGGCCCATTGTACGGCAAGACACGGGGTTTCCGCTGCAAGACCGCCTGCCATAAGATTTGTACAGATGCCGGCCGCCCGTTCGATGCCCATATAGATCACCAGAGTATCAGCCGCCTGGGCGTGGCGCGACCAGTCTGGAGCCTTGCCACCGCGCGCTTCATGGCCGGTGAGGAAGAGTACGGACTGGCTGCGATGGCGGTGGGTGAGGGGCACTCCGGCGTAAGCTGCCGCAGCCATGCCACTGGTGATGCCGGGAATGATTTCGTACTCGACGTTGGCAGCGCGCAGGGCCAGGCATTCTTCACCGCCGCGACCGAAGAGGAAGGGGTCACCGCCCTTCAAGCGTACAATCCTCAGCCCCTGCCGTGCGGCACGGATGAGCTGCTCGTGAATGAACAGTTGTGGCGTCGAGTTTTGGCCACCGCGCTTGCCCACTTCGACCTTGCGGCAATGGTCCGCCGCCATGTCGAGGATACGCGGGTTGGCGAGGGCGTCATAGAAAATGATCTCGGCCTCGGCAATACGTCGCGCCGCTTTGAGGGTGAGCAGTTCGGGGTCGCCGGGACCTGCGCCGACAATGGAGACCGGAGGGAAGGAGGGTTGGTGCATGGGGCTTCTCCGGTTATGCCGCATCGTGGGAAAGGGTTTGAGAAAGGTGGGCGCGGGCGCTGTCCACATCGGCGCAGCGGCCGCTGAGGCAAAGCAAGCAAATTGCCTGATCGGCTAGCGCCGGGGGCAAGGGAGCGTGTCCGGCGAGTACCTGTGCCATGAATCGGCAGGTAGCACTGACGCCCTGATCATCAGGCAAGGCCGGGATCTGGAGCAGTGGCTTATCGTCTTTAGCCACCCACAGAGTGCATTCTCCCGCTAGGCAGGTATGCAGATCGGGGCGGCGTTTGGGGTTGGCGAAAGGTTCGCCTTCGGTGCCGCGCAGACAAAGAGCGCTACGCCCTGTTGCGATAAAAAAAGCCTGCAGAAGCGCCAGATAGGGTGGATGGGTAACCCCGGCGCAATGTACCGCAGGCATCCGGAAGGGATTAATGAGTTTGACGACCGTATGTACGCTGGAGCGAACGCCGAGTTGCTGACGGAGTCGAAGCATTCGCCCGAGGCCTGGACAGAACTGTTCCACAGGCAGGTAGCTGAGCCCTTGCTGCCGCAATTGGGTGCCCGCCTGCACATTGTCCTGGGCGATGGGTAGGCCAAATTCAGTAAAAATCCGTGCCGTGCCGACCCGCCCGGAAGGGTCATGGTCGCTCAGTGTCATGGCACTTTCCATGCTGCTGGCATGCAGGCCATGCAGCAATACTGGTACGCCGCAACGGGCGAGGATGCATGCCAGCAAAGGCAGCAAATTGGCCCCACGCCGAGTCCCATTGTAGCTGGGTAAAATGACCGGCTGACAAGCACTGTCGAGGACAACGGGCCGCAGGCTGGCCTCGCTGGCGCGAACGAAGCCGCGCAACTCGTCCACGGATTCGCCCTTGATACGATACGCCGTCCACAGCGCACCGGCGCTAAGATCAGGAAGTGTGCCCGCCAGCCAAGCGGCAAAGAGGGTCTGGGCTTCTTCCAGAGATAAGTCCTCAGCATGTTCGCGGCCCCGCGCCACACGGCCGACGAGCTGGGGCAGATTCAGAGTCGGGGCGCGCATGAGGCCTCCCGGCGCATAAGGCGGATGATGTCGAGGATTTCCGGTTTGCAGGAGCCGCATTCGCCGCCCGCACCGCAAGCTTGGGCGATCTGGCCAAGGGTAACGGCGCCTGCGGCAACGTGTTGCTGCAGAATGCGTTCATCCACCCCGGTGCAGGCACACACTCCCCGTGAACGCACCCAGGTGCCCATGTCGGTGGGGACTTTGGGAGCAAAAAGGGCATGCCGGTAAGAATGCACATCGGCGGCACTGAGTAATAGTTCGCGCAACCAGTCACGGGTGACGTCTTCCCCGAAGAGACGCGCGGCATAAAGCTGATCCTGCCGAATGCAGAGGCGTTTGCGTATGCCCCGGCGGCCATCGTCATAGTCGATGATGTCGAGGCTGTCCATGCCCAGGGCCTGATCCCAGGCCTGGATATCACTGGCCGCCGGGGCCTGTTCACCGGCGATGCGAAGAATGAAGCCCTCGCGTTCGCCCCGGCGCATGCGAGCGAGGCTGGCGTAGGGGAACTGGCGGGCGATCTGTTGGGCGGCATGGAAATACGCGTCTTTGTCCAGCAAGCGCAGAATCGTACCTTGCCAGGGGAATAACACCGGCTCTACCTGTACAGCCGTATGTTTGAATTCCGGCTCGCCGGAAATGGGATCAATGGCTGCGAGAGTCAGTTGATTGCAGAGGGCGGCGGGGGCGTAGCGGCGCCCGAAATGCATAGGGGCGAAAAGGAGCCCCGGCTGCAGATCGGCGTTGACCCTCACCCTGAGGATATTATTGCCGCGTCGGCTGCTGACTTTGGCCAGCATGTCGTTATCGAGATTCAGGCGTCGCGCATCGTCCGGTTGTATTTCGAGAAAGGCTTCTGCATCGCTGGCGAAGAGGGCGGCCACTTTGCCAGTGCGGCTCATGCTGTGCCAATGATCCCGCAGGCGGCCGGTGGTCAGGCGTAAGGGATAACGTGCGTCGATTTCTTCGGCAACCCCCAGATATTCGGGATCACGGAAACGGGCGCGGCCACTTGGTGTGGGGAAAACGCCGTCGGCGTACAGGCGCGCTTGCCCGGCTACGGCGCCTTCTGGATAGGGCCACTGCTGCGGTCCCTGATTGTCCAATACGGAGAAGTCGAGACCAGTGATGTCCAAATCCCGGCCCCGGGTGCATTCCCGGTATTCCAGAAAAATACTGGTGGAATCGGCAAAGTTGAACATGCGCTGGGCACGTGCAGCCCAAGAGGCATCTTTTGCGCTTGGCAGTGGATGGTTGAGGGCATCCAGGGCGTCACCGAGAATAAAGGCGAAATCGCGGAAGATCATCCAGTCGGGCAGGGCGCTGCCCGGTGCGGGAACTGCGGTTCGCAGATGGGTAATGCGCCGTTCAGAGTTGGTCACCAAAGCTTCGCGTTCACCCCAGCTGGCAGCGGGAAGCAGGAGGTCCGCATAGGCGGCAGTTTCGGTGCCCAGAAAACTGTCCTGCAAGACGACGAGACGGGCTTTTTCGAGAGCGCGCTGCACTTGTGTCTGGTCCGGCATGGACAGTACCGGGTTAGTGCAGGTGATCCAGACAGTTTCAATCTCCCCGCGTTCCAGCGCCTGGAATAGGGGTACTGCGGTGTAGCCGGGCTGTGGATGCAGGCTTTCCACCCCCCAGAGTGCGGCGATTTCTGCCCGGTGCTCGGGGTTGGCAATTTCGCGATGACCGGGGAGGAGTGCGGGCATACCACCGGTTTCACGTCCGCCCATGGCATTGGGTTGTCCGGTCAGACTGAAAGGACCGGCGCCCGGTCGGCCGATTTGTCCGGTGGCCAGATGCAGGTTGATGAGAGCAACGTTTTTATCAGTGCCATGACTGGATTGATTCAAGCCCTGACACCAGAGGGAAAGGGCGGCGGGCGCCTGGCCGAAGGCTATTGCCGCGGCACGCAGGTCGGCAACCGGAATGGCGCAGGTTTCCGCTACCCATTGCGGGGTATAGTTCTGCACCCGCGCCTTGAGTTCTTCCCAGCCCTCAGTATGGGTCTCAATAAAGGCCCTGTTCAGGAACCCTTCCCAGATCAGAATGTGCAACATGCCGTGAAACAGCGCCACATCGGTGCCCGGCTGAATGGGCAGAAAAATATCAGCGATGGCGGCGGTCGGTGTGCGCCGCGGATCGACAACGATAATCTGCAGTTCCGGGCGGCGTAACTTCGCGGCCTCGATCCGGCGGAACAGTATCGGATGGGCGTAGGCGACATTGGCACCAACAATAAACAGGCAATCAGCGCTGTCGAAGTCCTCATAACCGCAAGGCACAGAGTCCATGCCGAGGCTGGATTTGTAGCCCGTTACCGCAGACGCCATGCAGAGCCGCGAGTTGGTGTCGATATGATTGGTGCCGATAAAGCCTTTGGCCAGTTTGTTGACGACATAATAGTCCTCCGTCGATAATTGCCCGGAGACATAAAAAGCCACGGCCTGGGGGCCTTGCGTATGGATAATTTCCGCCCAGACCTTCGCCATCTGCATCAGGGCCTCCGGCCAGCGCAGGGGCGACCAGTTTTCGCTGCCGCGCTGGTGTTGCAGGGGTTCGCGGGCGCGATCATCCCCCCGGCTGGTCAAATGCAGGTTGCTGCCCTTGCTGCATAGTTGCCCAAAATTGGCAGGGTGATCCGGGTCGCCGCGCACGCCGGTAATGTGCTGGCCATCATGCTCAATGATGACGCCACAGCCAGTCCCGCAGTAGGGGCAAGCCGATTTGCTCTCTAGACGGCGCAATGGTTGCCCGCTCTGCGGGCGGATCAAGGTCATGGTGTCACCCCCTCCAATCCCAGCCAGACCTGTCGGCCTTCGATTTTCACCGGAAAAGTCTTTACGCAACCATGGTCTGGCGCCATCGCCTCGCCTTTTTCCAGATCAATCTGCCAGTTATGCAGCGGACAGAACACGATTTTTCCAGAAATGAAGCCTTCAGACAATGGCCCGCCACGGTGTGGGCAGCGATTGCTGACGGCGAAAATCTTGTCATTTTCGTTGCGCAGGATGGCGATTTGTCCTTGGGGGGTATCCACATAACGACCACCAAGGGCGGGGATTTCTTCTATGCTGCCAAGTGCTAACCATTCCATGGGGATCACCTCAAGCAGGGATGCGGCGCAAGGGCGCGGCGTGAATGTTCAGGCAACCGGAAACCGCCTCCGCCCAAGGATCTTTTTCCTGGGACAGGGCGAAATCCAGGCGTGCGGCGAGCTGTTGGCGGGACGCCACATCCATCACCACAATGGCTTTTATGTGGTCCAGGCCGACCCGTTCCACCCAGGGCGCGGTACGCTCCAGATATTGGGCATCTTCCCGGTACATTTGCAGAAAGGCCTTAGCCATTTCCAGCACTTCATCATGGGTTTTGACCTTGCAGAGGAGTTCAGCGGCACGCACCTTCATACCGCCGTTGCCGCCCACATAAAGTTCCCAGCCCGAATCGACGCCGATGATGCCAAAGTCCTTGATGGTGCTCTCAGAACAATTGCGCGGACAGCCGGAGACAGCGAGCTTTACCTTGTGTGGTGCCCACATGCGCTCTAGCCCCTTCTCCAGTTCGATGGCCAGGTGGGTGCTGTCCTGCACCCCGAAGCGGCAGAATTCAGTACCCACACAAGATTTTACGGTACGCAGAGCCTTACCGTAGGCGTGCCCCGAAGGCATGCCCAGTTCCGCCCAGATTTGCGGCAAGTCTTCCTTTTTCACGCCGAGCAGGTCGAGACGCTGGCCGCCGGTAAACTTCACCATCGGCACGTTATGGCGTTCCGCCACTTCGGCGATGCGCTTGAGCTCCGCAGGACTGGTTACTCCGCCGTAAATACGGGGAATCACTGAATAGGTGCCATCTTTCTGAATGTTGGCATGGGCACGCTCGTTGATGGAGCGAGACTGGGCATCGTCCAGACCCTCTGCTGGCCAGGCGGTGCGCACGTAGTAATTCACCGCCGGCCGACAGGTGGCGCAACCGCCGGGGTGCCGCCAGCCCAGACGGGCGAAAGTCTGCCGTACGGAGAGGAGCTTTTGCTGGATAATGGCATCGCGGATCTCTTGATGGGTGAAATCGGTACAGCCGCAGAGCGCCTTTTTTTTCGGGCTGCTGTCATAAAAACCGCCAAGGGTGCTGGCTAGCAACTGTTCCACCAATCCGGTGCAGGAACCGCAGGAGGCGCTGGCCTTGGTGCATTTGCGCACCTCCTCCAGTGTAAACAGGCCTTGCTCGCGGATGGCTCTGACGATACTGCCCTTGGCTACGCCATTACAGCCGCAGATCTCGGCCCCGTCGGCCAGCCGCGAAGCCTGGTTTTCACCGGCATGACCAGAATTGCCCAGATGGGTTTCGCCGAAAACAATATTGTCGCGGAAGGCGGAGACGTCCGTGCCATCGCGCATGAGCTGAAACAGCCATGGACCGATGCTGGTATCCCCATAAAGCAAACCGCCGACCACCTTGTTGTCCTGTAAAATAACTTTCTTATAGATACCCTGATTGCCATCCAACAGGGTAACCTCCTCAAACCCTTCGCCCCCCATAAAGTCCCCGGCAGAAAACAGTTCAATTCCCGTGACCTTGAGTTTGGTACTGGTGACCGAGCCCTGATAACGCATCCGCCCGTACTCGGCGAGATGATTGGCGGCCACCTTGGCCTGTTCAAACAGCGGCGCTACCAGCCCGTAAGTCTGACCGCGGTGCTGTACGCATTCGCCGACGGCATAAATGCGAGGGTCGTATGTTTGCAGGGTATCATTGACCAGAATGCCGGTCTCGCATTGCAAACCGGCAGCCTGGGCGATGGCAATGCGTGGTTTGATGCCGATAGTCATCACCAGCACGTCCGCCGAAATTTCGCTGTCATCGGTAAAACGCAGGCCGGTGACGTGGGTATCACCGAGTATCTCGGCACTTTCCTTGTCGAGCAGAAAACGCACCCCACGGTCCTCCATGGCCTTCTGCAGCAGGGCACCGCCACGGGCATCCAGTTGCTTGTCCAATGGCCAGGCACGACGATGCACCACGGTCACTCCCATGCCCCGCGCGCGTAGCCCGTGGGCCACTTCCAGTCCCAGCAGGCCGCCACCGATAACCACCGCTTCACCACCCAGCTCGCTGCTACGGGTGAGTTCTTCTACATCGGACATATCCCGGTAGCTGAATACTCCGGGCAGGTGGTTGCCGGGAATGGGTGCAATAGCCGCTGCCGCTCCGATGGCTAACAACAGACGATCGTAAGGCGCGGAGCATCCGTCTTCGGTCAGCACTTGTCGCTTCACCCGATCTATGGCTGTCACTCGGCTTCCGGTATGTAGAGTAATTCCGTGTTCCGCATACCAACCCAGCGGGTTGAGAATGGTTTCTTCCAAGGCCATCTCCCCGGCGAGCACCGGAGTGAGGAGAATCCTGTTGTAATTGGGATGGGGCTCATCCCCAAAAATGGTAATCTCGTAGAGTTCCGGCGCCATTTTCAGCAGTTCTTCGACGGCGCGAATACCCGCCATGCCGTTGCCGACCACCACCAGACGCGCTTTGCGATGTTGTACAGCTACGGGGTTCATCATTTTAAGGCTCCTGAAATAGAAAAAAGGCGTCGTCAGCCGAATTGCTGACGACGCCTTTGCCGTTTTGCACTATAACGATCATTGGGGATCGCGTTGTGAATTATTAAAGCAATAGTCGTGCCTGATTTCATGGCAAATAAAAACAGATAATTATGGTATACGCTGCTGTGCCATGACGTATTATGGTGCGACCGCTGGTGCAGTTGCATCAAAATGGCGCAATTGGGCGACGCTGCGGCTAGAATTTCGCCGTCACGAAAATCCAAGCGCCCTCGGTATTCACTCCGTAACTGGTGCGCCGGTAATTCGCGTACTGTACTCCGGCACCCCAGTGTTTGGAAAAACTGCGGGTGGCCGACAAATCCAGCTCGTGTCCATATTGCGCACCCCCGCGGTCGGCCTGGAAATCATAATAAATGGCCGCCAGTTGGGTGCCCATGAGCTTGCCGCCGAGGGTGCAGTACAGGCTACGCAAACCTTTGGGCGGCGTGACCAGAAAAACTTCTGCCCAGCCATTAAAGGCATGTTTGGTGGCGAGCGGCGTTTGAAAGCCGTAACTGCCCTGACTATTTGTCCCCATGACCATGTAGTCGGCATGCAGCCAGAGCTCCGGCAGCGCCAGACCGGCACCAACGTGATAATACTGGGCATTCACCGCCGCACCCCCGCTGTCATAAGGCAACTGTTTGGCATAGCTCAGGTCGTAGGGCAGGTGCAGAGCGTCCCCCAGAGGAATGGCGCCCTGTACCCGTACGCCCAGCGTAGCGCTGTTACAAACCTGCGCATTACCCGCCAGAAAACATGCCGCCGCTCCGGGAATGGCGTTATGCGCCTGATTCCCATAGCCATAGCCGAAGGCTTGCGCATGTAGTAAGGGGGATGGTGTCCAGCTCATCTCACTGAGAAAGGTTCGCGATGGCACATTTTCATTGAGGATGTTTTTGATCCGCCATATATAAGCCCCGTAAAGTGTCAGATCGGGCAGTGCTTCGTCCTGCGCCGAAACGGCATCGAAACTCTGCGGCGTCTGCCGAAAACCCACCGCACCAACAAAGCGTTCGTCATCGAGATTGATTTCCTGACGGCCGGCGCGCAGGCGCAGACCGGGAATGCCCGCATACTGGAGATAGGCCTGATTGACGTTGGTTTCCGCTGGATCGGGAATCAGTGAATAGGCTGCTTTACCGTTTTTCAGGCTGTTGTATTGATCGACGATCCCGGCGACATTGATGAACTGTAGATCGGCGCTGATCCCGGCGACGGGCTTGCTCGCCAGACCAAGCAGGGTTTGCACCGTGAAGGCATTGGCGTCGTTTTTGTTCGCCTGAGACATGAATTCATAGCGCGGACGAAAGTCGAGGTTGACCTGGCCACCGCTGATGGCATTGGTCAGGGTGTTTGCCTGAGCGGTGCTGGCCAGCAGGGCGAAGAGGGCGGCGGCGTAATGACGACGTCGATGTAAAAATGACTGCGACATGGGTTTCTCCAGTATTTTAGGGTTATTCGCTTATGGCCGCCGCGTTTTGCAAAGCGGGGGGGCTGACGGCGTCCGCAGCGGCGACTTCATGTCGTGCCCAGGGTAGCCAGTGGCGGCGCATGGCCAGCACCAGTCCCAGCGCCGTCGTCGCGAGGAGGGCGAAGCAGGCGAAGCCAAGGTGATAGGTCCCTGTTTCTTCCTTGGCGATGCCAAGGATTACCGGCAGATAGAAGCCACCAATCCCGCCCGCCGCGCCAATGATGCCCGTCATGATTCCGGTCTTCAGCGGCCAGCGCAGGGGTACCAGTTGAAAGGTCGCGCCATTGCCCAGCCCGAAGCAGGCATAAAGGAAGAGCAGCAGGGCCACGGCCGCGGTTGGCGACGGCGTCCACAGGCCAAAAGCGGCGTCCGTCAGCGCGATGCCGCCGAGAAACCAGCGCAGGGCGATGACTCCGGAAACCCGGTCGGCTAGCATCCCGCCCAAGGGCCGCAACATGGCGCCGGTGAAGGCAAATAGCGCCATCAACATACCCGCCTCGATTTTTGGCAAATGATACAAAGATACCAGCAACAGACTGATGTAGGAGGACATGCCCACGAAACCGCCGAACGTGATGCTGTAGATGAGGATGATGACCCAGGTGTCGCGCTCTCGGAGGGCTAGGCGGTAACGCTGCGGTAGCACCGAACCCGCGAGCAGCACTCCGAAGACTGGCAGCATCAGCAGCGCAGCCTTGCCGTGTAGTCCGAGCCAACCCAGCGGTGTCGCCACCGCCAGAAAGGCCAGTCCGGCCAGTGTTGCTGCAAAACTGGCCAGCGCCTGTCCGACGTGCCCGCTTTTCGGCGCGTTGTCCTTACCCCAGAAGAACATCATTACTCCGGCCAGTGCCAGCAGGGGCAGAGCGGCGGCCGTAGCGTGCGCCCAGCCGAACTGGGCGGCCAGCGGCGGAAACAGAAAGCCATCCAGTACCGCGCCAATGTTACCGGCCGCCGCGATCCCCAGGACCGTCCCCTGTACTTTGGCGGGATAATTGCTCCCCGCCATCGGCAGCGCCACCGCAAAACTGGCACCTCCCACACCGAGCAGAATGCCGAGGACAATCAGCAGGGAAAAGCTGGGTACCAACGGATAAAAAAGCAGGAAAAGCGGCGGAATGGCCGATAGGGCAATGCCGCCCAGTGCTAGCCAGCGCCCGTCCATGGTCTGATAGAGATTACCCATGGCGACGCGTAGAATCGCTGCCGCCAGTACCGGGACGGCGACTAGAAAACCCTGTTCCGCAGGGGTGAGTCCCAAGGTCTTGATCATGTACGGCGCGAGGGGGCCGTAGAGCAGCCAAACCGTAAAACCAGTATCGAAATAGAGAAAGCTGGCAACCAGCGCCCGCCAGTTGCCGGTGCGCAGCAGCGTCAAAAGTTCTTTCATCATGGCCTCCTTGAAGGCAGAGTGCTGGACATGAAAAAAGGCGCTCCTGGCTGGTGGGCCAGGAACGCCTTCGTTCCAAAACGCTGTCCGTCGGTGAACAGTGCTTGTGGGTCTTTAAGCAGTTATCATGCCATTATTTGTGTAGTGCCGCCGAATGTGCCGGCGCCGTGCCGTCGTGCGGCATATTCATAGGCTTTTCTGTCAAAGGACCACAAGAATGCGGGGGTGCGAAACTTCTCCGGGAAGCGCGTGCGATGGGCAATACCAGTGCGGATGCACCAAAATTTCGCGTTATCATGGTGCAAGCGGCTTTACGGCAACACGCCGCTCCCATCAAAAATGCGGCTGGCACCCATGCGGATCGTGCCCCCCTGATCATCCGCCAGCAACCAGGGCTGCGCTTCGCCGCCCCAGGCGACGAAGTCCTCTTTCGGCACGGGAATCCGCAGGGCATGCGCCGCCTGCCGGTATTCGGCGCTGCGATACACCCGCGGAATGAGTATCGCGGCATCCGCACCCTCCGGCCATTGACCTGCTGCCTGCATCTGCCGCACCAGCCAGTGCGCATGGGAATGCCAGGGAAAATTCGCTGAATAGCGCGTAAACACATGGAAATCCTCCCGCTGCGGTAAGCCCGGCACCGAGCCGGTCAGTGCCAGTGCGACGACTTCAGCAGGTACATCAATGGCCGCCGCCACCCAAGGTGCTGCCTCCAGCCGATGCTGTGGATCATCCAGCCAGTGCCCTGCCGCCAGAACCGCGCGAATCAGGGCCTGATGTACCCCAGGCTGCGCCAAGGCCCAGTCCTCGCGCACGGCGAGTACCTTTTCCATCATGTTGTTCCAGAGAGCGTAACTGCTGACGATGGGCATTCCCACCCCCTCCACCGCGGCCAGAGTTCCCCAGGGCTCACCAACACAGTAGCCATCGATCTCGCCGGCGCGCAGCGCCTCCACCATGTAGCGCGGTGGCACCACGCTGATCTGCACCTGCGTCGCCGGATCAATGCCCGCCGCCTGTAGCCAGTGGCGCAGTTGATAATGATGGTTGGATACCGGCGATACCACCGCGAAGCATAGTTTGGTGGCAGGATATGCCTGAATGACCCGGTGCAAAGCGGTGGCCGCCAACAGGGGCTGATCTCCGCCTGTCAGACCTGCATCCGTCAAACGTTGGTGCAGCGCGCTGCTCACAGTGATCGCATTGCCGTTCAAGGACAGTGTCAATGCCGTTATCACCGGTATTCGCGGTGAGGCGATGCCCAGTGTCGCCGCCAGCGGCAGCGGTGCCAGGGCATGCGCTGCCACCAGATCACCGAAAAGTAGATGGTCACGCAAACTCGCCCAGGACGGTTCCCGCTGTAAGTCCACCTGCAGACCCTGTTCGGCAAAGAAGCCGCCCTCGCGGGCTACAATCAACGGTGCGCTATCGACCAGAGCTACATAGCCAATGCTGAGAGAGTGTTCATGCGCCATGATAGATTCTCCAAAATAAGCGGCACCTACAAAAAATCCTCGCGGCCTAGAATCAGGTGGCGAGGACGTCGTTGTCCAGAACGTTTGAGTCAAAGCAATAAATACGCCAACCGTTTCACTCGCGCCGCCATCTGGAATTTCATCTGCGTAGTTCCTGACATCGGTCATGGTGGTTGACGTCGAGCAAGTGGCAAGAGATGCTGATCTTTCTGCCCGTCCCATATTCTGGAGAAAGTGCTGCCCATGGAGAATAACAAGGAGGCGTTGCTCCCCCGCCTACGGCAAACCCCGCTCTTTGCCGCCTGGCCAGAGGATGCCATCGCGCCGCTGCTGGCGCAGTCCCGACCGCTGACTCTGGAGTCAGGGGATATCCTCTTTGCCGAGGGATCGTCAGCCCGATCCTTCTATTTCCTGGCATCGGGGCGAATTGATCTGATTGCGGCGGCGGCGACCGGGCAGGAGAAAATTGTCGAAATCATCCAGCCCGATGACCTTTTCGCCGAGGCGGTGGCCTTTCTCGGTGGCCGTTATCCGGTGACGGCGCAGGCCGATGTTGCGACCACGGTGCTGGAGATTCCACTGGACCTCTTCGTCGAGAGCCTGGAGCAACGGCCATTGTTGATGCGCCAGATGCTGGCACGCCTCAGCATGCGCCTACATTTTCTGGTCAAGGAACTGCGTCATCTGAGTGTGGAATCGGCGGAGCAGCGGCTAGTGAGTTATCTGCTGGATCTGTGCCCGATGCTAAATGGTCCCGCGGCCTTCGAACTCCCTGCCAGGAAAGCGGCGGTGGCGGCGCGTTTGGGCCTGGCGCCGGAAACCCTGTCGCGGGTGTTGACCCGCATACGTAAGGCCGGACTCATAGAAGTGGAACGCCGGATGATTATTGTCCCCGACCCGCCTGCCCTACGGCGCTGGGCCGAAGGGCATTGATCCGCGCGATCCGCGTCAAGGGCTGGGCTGCTGCACGCTTTTACAATAATCGTGCGACTTGGTTAGGGTCGTTTGCAGCAAACAGCCGAAAAGCGTGGGTGTGCAGCCTTTGGGCGAGCTGGCCGCTTAGGCACTGCCGGAATCTGATCCCGCGAATGCCCGTAAAAAATCGCGGAGCACCAACGCACCGTTGTGCTCTTGGTCGTGGGCAGCGTAAAGCAGGATAACAGGTGCCCCGGTGGCTTCGGCCAGCAGCGTCAGAGCGGCTTCTTTTCGTGTGGCCAGTTCCGCCAGGTAGCGGCTGCGGAATTCGTTCCAGCGCTCGGGATCGTGGGCGAACCACTGGCGCAGGGCGGTGCTGGGGGTGAGGTCTTTGGGCCAGGCGTCCAGCGAGAGGTCGGCCTTGCGCACGCCACGAGGCCAGAGGCGCTCAGCCAGTACGTGGTAGCCCATGGGAAGGGGACGTACATATACGCGCCACGTCGTGATTTCAATGCGCTGAGAGCGGTCCGAAGTCATTTTATGTCCTTGCTCGCTTATTTAGGTTGTCGTCCTTTTGCAGGCGGAGCGCAGAAGATGAAAATAATCCAGCCCCGTATACTTTAATGCCCTCACTCAGAGCAGCGCATACACTGCACATCGTAACGCTTTATCCAGGCTTCCAGTGCTTCAATAGCTTCGGGTCCGGTTTTAACATTATCCAATGCATGTTGCGGATCATCGGGTTTTATCCGGGCGATCCAGGCGTCGCTATAGGGGGCAACATTAATCAAGTGCGGATCTTCTAGCAGCGCTTCATTGCGG
>JAKBXD010000230.1 GCA_021840785.1 Pseudomonadota bacterium | reverse complement strand
GATATCTTCAGGGACAGAACGTGGTGTTTGGGGGCACCAGTCTCGCGGCGCCGCTGACCGCCGGCTGGCTGGACGATGTGGAGTCGCTCTTGAGCCTCACGTCCACCGGCATGGGTGACATCAATCCCCTGCTGTTTCAAGCGGCCAAAGCAAATTCCAGCATGTTCACCCAAGCGCTGTGGGGTGCAGATGGCGTTTACAGCATTGCCAACGCAAAATCCGGGACGTGGAATCCCATGACTGGGCTTGGCATGGTGAACTGGCAGCAATTCATTGCCCAGTATTACAGCTTGGTGAGCAGCGGCTCCCCGAATTTGACGGTGTCCAGCCCCGATTCTAGTCCGACATTGGGAACATCCGTCACCCTGACAGCCGAAGCTGCCAATCTGCCAGAACCCCAATATCAGTTCTGGGTACAAAGCCCTCTAAACGGTTCTTGGCACGGGTTGGGTGGCTATTCTGCCAACAGTTCGACCACGTTCACGCCGTCGGTTCCCGGTCGATGGGTTGTGGAAGCTTACGCCAAGGGGATTAATGGGGTGACCGTCTCCGCGCCATTCTCCATCACCGTGGGAAGCTTGACCCCGATGGTCTCTCAACTCACGCTCTCCCTGAGCACGGGCGTCAGCACCGTTCCATCCGGAACGACGCTCTCTTTGTCCGCCACTGCTGCCGAATCGGGCGGTCAAGACCCAATCGAGTATCAAGTCTGGATTCACGGGCCAGACAATCGGTGGAAGGTACTCAAGAACTACAGCACCCAAAACGATGTCACCCTGAGCAACTTGTCTCCAGGGAGCTATACGGTGGCCGCCTTTGCCCTTACCCGCACAGAGCTCGCGGGCCATCAGTGGGCCAACGCGTTTTACCAGACTACTGTCATCAATGTGGCTTCCACGGTGACATTGAACTTACCCGTCAATGGTGTTGCGGGCGGACCGCTGACGCTTGGGGCGCAAGCGGCCAATATCACCAATCCGGTATACCAGTTTTGGATCAAAGGCCCGACTGGATCCTGGCAAAGCTCGGGCGCGTACGCGTCGGCGAAGGAGTGGGCATTTGTGCCGCCAACCGCTGGCACCTATGAGGTAGTCGTGTACGCCAAGGACCCATACGCGCTCGCCACGGCGCAATACGCCGTCGAGAGTCAGTCCACCATTACTGTCGGACCCTAGCCCCTATCCTCAACACGACCGGCCATCATCTCTCTACGATGGTCCGGTCGTTTTTGTCGCTATGGCGGCCAGATTGTCATGTTATGTTCAATCTTGTATGATGAGACAAAGCTTTGGGGGTTGCCGTGAACAGTTCAGATTTGGTATCCGTTGTCATTCCCTGCTACAATCAGGGCCCTTTCTTGGAAGAGTGCTTGGTCTCTCTCCGCAGCCAAACTTATAAGCCTATTGAGATTATACTGGTCGACGATGGGTCAGGGCCAGAAACTGCCGCCACCATCGACCATCTTCTCGAGACATACCGCTTCCGGTTAATCCGCAAGCCGAACGGCGGCCTCAGCTCGGCGCGAAACGCCGGGGCACAGGAAGCCGCGGGACGCTATGTGCTGCCGTTGGATGCGGACAATTACCTGTCTGAAAACGCTGTGGAGCTTCTGGTTGACGCCTTGCAATCGGCCCAATCCGAAGCCCCGCAGGTGATGTTCATTTACCAGGACAAAGTGCTTTTTGGTCTCGAAGACCGGTATGTGCCCCACCAGCCGTACAACTTGTACCGTCTTCTGACTGATAACTTTTCCGACGCATGCAGCCTCATTGATCGCCGCATTTTTGATTGGGGATTTCGCTACAACGAAAAGATGCGGGCCGGATATGAGGATTGGGAATTCCATCTGCGGTTAGCCGTCTATGGGATCGAAGGGCGCCGACTGCCTGGGAAAACCTTTTTCTACCGACGTTGGGGGTACTCCATGGTGAACGATGCCGACCAAAAGCGGCAGCAGCTCCACCGCCACATTCAGGACGAGAACGCCGCGCTCTTCATCCCAGCAATTGAGCAAGGCATTAAGACTGCATGGGCGCCCGGAGTTACGGTGATGGGAGCGGCCGAGCCGCTTGAGCAAACGTTGCAGGATGTGGAATGGCTTTCGGCGTCCCCTGCCGATTCCGTTGCCTCAATATCGAGGGCGCTTGGGAAGTATCTCTTCATCATGGAAACGGCACCCACCGTTCTCCAAGCTGATCGGGCATTGCTCGAGAAGCTGGCGGCCTGGAGCGAATGGCATGACTCGATTCACGCAGCCCGGATTCTGGATCCGGAAGGCAAACTGGCTGCCTACTGGATTCGAGCCCGGTTTCTTACGGAATTCCTGGCACCAAACGCCGATTTGCCCTGGAACCATTTGTGGGAGGAGGTCCAAGCCCGCACCGACGTGTGGACCTGGTCCTCCAAGCGGGGTGGGTTCACCAACAAGCCCGACGCGCAGGAGACAGTGGCTGAAGGTGAAAATCGCCGCAACAACCGTCGGATTTCTCGGTGGGTTAAGGATTTTGGCAAACGACACATCGCCCCGAGGGTCGGATTCGACCAATCTTACGAGATTTTCTATCATGCCTACCAGACGTTCCGCCTGACGCGCAAGGTGATGCGCCGACGCACGCGTCTGGCGTCTCCAGTCAGCCCCATTGAATCCCTGGAATTGTCTCCGACAGAAGCAGGTTTGGCTATCGACCGAGGCTTTCGCCACTACACGCCTGTCAATTTTTCGGGGGGTGACGCCAATGCAGACTAACGGCCTCTGGTTCCCCGAAAAGTTTCATGCCCTGGCACCTGCAACCCCAATCATGGAAGCCCATTACCTCAGACACGTCGCGCCGGAAGGATTCTTTGATCCGTCGTTGTCCACGACCCTGGTCGAGGGCATGGACACTGCGCAATCGGTGCTCCTGCTGGGACTCGACCACCGAGACGTCCCGTGGGTTCACCATCCCATCGACATCTTCGAATTCTCCCATCCGGTACTCGAGTGGTTGACCCATCAGCACCCAGCCGCGCGCATTCACGACCTCGCACAGCACCTTCCCCGCGCCGCCGCCTATGAGCTGGTCATCGTGGGGAAAGCGCTCCTAACAGGGTATCCGGGGATTCTGACGCTAGCATTGCGATCTGTCGCCCCAGGAGGCCGAATTGTCCTCCCTCATCGTGACGCGGCCCTGAATCCGCCGCCCGGATTTCTCCTGCAATCCGATGGATTGACTTGGACCCGGCATCGCATTCGCATGATGGTTGTCGCTCCTGCACTCGTGCAAGGTGGCGCGGACAAGGCACTCGTCGACCTTTTGCAAACCCTCGACAAAGAACGGTTTGCGGTCACGCTCGTCACCACGGAGCCCTCCCCCAACCCATGGATTCCGTTGGTTCAAGAGCATGTCCTCGAGCATTGGGATCTTGGGTCCATGTTGCAAGCCAGTCCACAGCGCGTCCGCATGCTCGTGGATCTCGCCGTTCGCCGAGCTATTGATTTGGTCTATGTCATGCATTCTCAAGTCGGCTTCGACGCGTTGCCGCTCATCAAAGCCAAGACTCGCGCCAAGACCATCGCTCAATTCCATTTGGAGGAACCG
>JAKBXD010000229.1 GCA_021840785.1 Pseudomonadota bacterium | reverse complement strand
TGGGATCGCAATTCATCGCGTGCGACAGTTATATCCGTACGTTTAAGCCAAGGAGCGTTTTCACCAAAACGTAGCGGTTGTTATACCCAAAAACGAAGAGCACTTAACAGCCATTTGGTGTTTCTGTGCCTCGACGGAATACACTGAAGCGGTGCGCCGGCTTGATCAAAAACTGAATGTCACCAATGCAACTCTGGTGAAGGTTCCTTTTGATTTGGAGCGGTGGCGGAAAGTGGCCAAAGAGGAGTATCCAAATGGACTACCCAAGCCCTATTCCGACGATCCTACCCAGTGGGTTTTCCATGGTCATCCAAAACAATCAACAAATCCGCTCCACGTCGCTGTCGCTCGTTTAACTGGCTATGCTTGGCCAGCCGAATCTGACGACAAAATGGAGTTGTCTGATGAGGCGCGTGAATGGATCGTGCGTAGCAAGGCGCTCGCGAGTCATGCCCACAAAGACGGCATCGTCTGCATTCCACCGGTAGGCCGGGAAGCATCAGCAAGTGATCGACTACTGAATCTGCTGGCGAATGCCTACGGCGCAGACTGGAGTAACGACGTCATGGCACAACTACTGAAGGCCGCCGATCACGCCGGCAAGTCGCTCGAAACCTGGCTGCGCGACAAGTTCTTCACCCAGCACTGCGCGCTGTTCGGCAACCGCCCGTTCGTCTGGCACGTCTGGGATGGGCTGCGCGATGGCTTTGCCGCCTTAATTAACTATCATAACCTCGACTACAAAACGCTGGAAGCCCTGATCTACACCTACCTGGGTGACTGGATCGGCCGCCAGAAGCGTGATGCTGACAGCGGCGTGGACGGCGCTCAGGAAAAGCTCGCCGCCGCAGAGGTGCTGAAGAAACGCCTGGAGCTGATCTTGGCGGGCGAGGCGCCCTACGACATCTTCGTCCGTTGGAAGCCGATCGAAGAACAGCCTATCGGTTGGAATCCTGATCTGAACGATGGCGTGCGCTTGAACATTCGCCCCTTCCTGTCGGTGCCCGATGTGGGCAAGCGCGGCGCGGGTGTGTTGCGCGACAAACCTAAAAGCCTGCATTGGGAAAAGGACCGGGGCTGTGATGTGCCGTCCGCACCTTGGTACGAGCTTGGCCTGCAATACGGCGGCAAGCTGGGTGACCGTATCAATGACCACCACTTGCGTCTGGCCGACAAACGCAAGGCGCGGGAGGAGGCCAAGTGACGAAGCGGGTCAGGCGTATTGGCGCGGTAAAGAATGAACTGCTCAAGAAATCGAGAGAGGCAGCGCTGGCTTCTGTGCAGATCTTCAATAACCCCAACATAAGCTTCAAATCGGAAGCTTATGTTGTGCTAATGATCATCGCCTGGACGTATCTGTTGCATGCCTATTTCCGCGATCAGAAAATCGAGTACCGTTACTATGATCAGAACGGCAAGCGACGAGATTTTCACAAAACCAAGCACGGCGCATACAAATATTGGGAGTTGGAGCGCTGCCTGAATGATAAGAAGTCGCCCGTCGACAAAGATACGGCCAATAACCTGCGTTTTCTGATTGGTTTACGCCACGAGATCGAGCATCAGATGACATCCAGAATCGACGATATCTTGAGCGCCCGTTTCCAGGCATGCGGTTTGAACTACAACGAGTTTGTGAAAAAACTCTTTGGCGCTAAAAACGGAATTGAAAAGCACCTGTCTTTCAGCCTTCAGTTTTCGACCATTTCCATCGAGCAAAAGGAATTGCTGGAGCAGCATCCAAGCTTGCCAGCGAACATCCAAGGCTATATCAACGGATTTGATGCAGAGTTGTCGGACGAGGAGTTCTCTAACCCTCATTACGCCTACCGAATTCTGTTTATCCCCAAGACGGCCAACAGGAAGGGGCAAGCCGACCGAGTCATTGAGTTCGTCAAGGGTGACTCACCCTTGGCAGAAGCGGTGAACAAGGAATATGCGGTCATCAAGGAAACCGAAAAGAAGAAGTATCTGCCAAAGCAGGTAGTCGATTTGATGAGGGCGGAGGGGTATCCATCGTTTTCTTTGCACCACCACACACAGCTTTGGAAATCATTGGGCGCGCAGAGTGTCGCGAAAGGTTACGGCGTCATGGTGGCAGGAAAAATGTGGCACTGGTATGAAAACTGGGTGACTGAAGTGCGCAAGCACTGCAACGACAACAAAGATAAGTACGGCGGGAAATAATGATTAAGTCGGTCAACAACTACCCGGTCTCACAGCTCTTCGACATCGAAGCGGGCGTGGTCTACGCGATCCCGCGCTATCAGCGCGAATACACCTGGAGCAAGGCTCAGTGGGAGTCGCTCTTCGATGACGTCGAAGAGAACGACCCCGGGTACTTCCTGGGTTCGATCATCTGCATCAACCAGACCACCGACACCCTGGCGGTGCAGCGGCTGGAGGTGGTGGACGGGCAACAGCGGCTGACGACGCTGTCGCTGCTCTTCGCTGCGTTGTACCATTCGCTAAAACTGCACGAAAGAGACCTGGACGACGACCAGCGCGTGGAGCTGATCAACCTCAAGCGCAAGTTGGTGCTGAAGAAGGGAGACGACCAGTTGCGCGTCATCCCGCAGATTCAGAACAACAACCAAAACGACTACCGCGCCATCTTGTCCGACGTCGGCGTAATCAGCACATTCGATACGCCCGCCTATGCAGGTAACCGCAAGATCTTTCGCGCCTTCCGATACTTCCAGTCGCGCATCGAAGAGATGGTGCAGGGCGAGAGCGATTGCCTGGCATCGATCATGGCCTTCCTCGACAAGGTGAGCCAGGCTTGTTTGGTGAAGATCGAGGTAGCCAGCCACTCTGATGCTTACACGTTGTTCGAGTCGCTCAACAACCGTGGCATGCCGCTGACGGCCATCGACCTGATCAAAAACAAGCTACTGGCTCGACTAGAAACCACCGAACCCGGCAAAGTGGATCACTATTTCGACGTGTGGAACAAGCTGCTGGGCTACCTGGGCGACGACTACAGCATCCAGGAGCGCTTCTTCCGGCACTACTACAACGCGTTCAAGGATGAGTTGAATGTCCCGTTCCGCAAGGATGGTGACAAGAAGAAAGATCCGCTCGGCCCGGTCGCCACGCGCTCTAACCTGATTCAGATTTTCGAAAAGCTGATCAACCAGGATGCCAAGAGCCACCTGCAAGACATTCGTTCGGCGGGTCAGATGTATGCGTTGATGTTGTCTCGCAATACCGATGAGTCCTTGAGCGCGCTCGATAAGCCGCTGAAGGATCTAGACCGCATTCAGGGTGCACCGTCTTACCTGTTAATGCTTTACCTGCTGGTGCGGCGAGAGGCATTGAAGTTGACGGTCGACCAGTTGAGCGAGATTGCGCAATTGTTGGTTTGCTTCTTCGTGCGACGCAACCTGACTGATACCCCGCCGACGCGCGATCTGACCCGCTTGTTCATGGCCACCATCGACATGCTGTCGACACTGACCGGTGATGCGGTTGTTGCAAAGGTTCGTGACGAATTGCTGGCGGTCTCCGCCAGCGACGCCAGTTTCCGTAGCAAGCTGGAAGGTGCAATTTATGAGGAGAACTCGGGCGTTACCCGCTTC
>JAKBXD010000228.1 GCA_021840785.1 Pseudomonadota bacterium | reverse complement strand
CTTTGGCCGCCCCCGCTCCATACCCGCACCCCAAGATGATCTTCTTCCCGAGTTGCCGAAGGTCCGGATTGACCTTCTTACTGACCTCACACCCGAACGCATACGAGGCAAAATCCGAATAGATATCCTCTCCCTTCCGAAACCCTTCTTCCAGGTCGGTTTGTGCGGAAATATGCGCGAGGAGACGAGGCTCAATCTGCGCTAAATCTCCAGATATTACAATCCGCCCTTCTGGAGCCCGAATCGCTCTCCGCAAGCAGGGTACGCCCTTCTTCTCGCGTGGGAGGTTCTGTGGGTTCTCCTTCTCCGCGCCACCCCACCGCCCGGTATGGGCTGCGAAGTATCGGTATGGGACTGGGTAGGAGCCGTACTGCGTATGAGCCGCCAGACGAGCAGAGCGCGTCCGGAGTAGCGTACTTTTTGTGATGAGACGCGCTTCGGCCACAGCCCGTATAACCTCACTCCCATGCTCAAGCAGCCCCATCATAAATTTATCTGTTTTCGCCACTGCGGGGACCTGGCCCTTCTTCCCTTCTTTATATTCCACCTCGACCCCAAGATCCTTCAGCACCGCAGCGAATTTATCCGCAGAACCTAGCTCCTTCGCAGTCACATGCACTTGCGCGAGCGCCCGAGACCGTTGCTCTTCCTCCCATGCGATCACTTCGTTCACCTTTTCCGGGTCGATCTCCAGTTGCGGCTCGACGTACGCCCGGATGGTCCAGTCTATCAGCCCCATCTCCCGGTCCAGAGTCTCGGGGGGCAGGATCTTGGTCAGGGCCCCAACGAGCTTACCATACAACTCAGCGCACCCGTCAACGTCCTGCCGGGCATACCGGGCCCACTCCTCGAAAGGCGCATCCTGCCCAGGCATCGAAAGCTTGGGAGCCAGGTGAAAATAACCTAAAAGGGATGCGAGTTTCCCATCAATCACGCGCCCTAGCATAATCCTCGCCAGTGAGAGAGTGTCACCGATATAGCGAGGGGTGACTCCCAACTTCCATGAGAGGATCGCCATATCAAACATCGCGTTATGCGAGATGACAAAAACGCGCTCCAGATCGTTGCCGAACCTCTCTTGCAACCTTGCAACGACGACTCCCACGTCCTCACCCCGGAAATACGCACTGCTTCCGGCCCCGATTCGCACCGCCAGCCCGGTAATCCGGAAACGGGGGTCCCTCAGATACTCGGTCGTGGTCATTTTTCGGAGCGTATAGTCCGTATCGAAGTATGTCTCAAAGTCCAGAAACAAGGTTTCCTTATCGGACCATTGCACTTCGAGCCTCCAGACCTTTTTCGAGAGCGGCCTCTATCAGATCGTATTGAGAAACATCCATCGCCTCTGCCAATAACTGGATTTTCGCCCGGAGAGAGGGAGGGATGCGAACCGAAATCGACTTCACTTTCTTGAGATGCTGCACATCCTCAATCCCTTCGATCTCTTCTTCCATCATCAGGCAAACGAGGTTGGAGACCGTGCGCCGCTCTCTGAGCGCAACGTCCTTTAGTCTTTCAAATGTACTTTCAGTGACGTTAATCCGCCTCGGATACTTCAATTCGCGCTCCATGTAATACTTCGTAACATTTAGTTTGTGTGTTTGTCAAGGGATGCCTAAAAGTCTGGAAACATCCTCATCAAAATCTTGATAGCGAGCCCTACCCCAATAACAAGCAATGGTATACCAACCGCAACCCCAATCCCTACCTGCGCCATCGTCAGAAAAAATTGCTGCCATGCCATGCTACTGCCCTCCTTCTGGAGCCTTAATGGCCCCCGTTAGTCGTTTCACGGTCGAATAATGACTATCCCTGCAAGACATATCCCGATGATCGCCAGAAAGAACGCCATTACCAAAAACTCCCCAACGATCACCTTCAGCTTTTCCATTGAACCTCCTCAGACTCTACCACCCCTACGTCCTCACCCCAAAAGTAATAATCCGCGATAAACTGCCGGGCCTCCCTCTCGGTCCCAAACTCTCGGATCTTGCGAGCGCCCGGTTGACCCAAGTTTTCGTATACGATGAACATGATTAGATCCTCCCTTGCTGCTGTCGATCCAATACTGCCGTGACTGCTTCCCCAAGGTCCGCATATTGGGTTCCCCGATACCAGAAGGAGCCGACCCTCTTATAGTGGTATATCCCGGAGATTCCGCCGCGCCCTGTAAACGTATATTCCGTGTAGGCTCCCGTTATTCTTAGCTCCCAGTACCCTAACCCGCGCGTTTCCAAGTCTGTTGGGTCGTAGAGATCAGCAATCGCTTCCATGACAAGGGCCTCCGTTTGTGGGGCCCGGATTGTCCGGGCCCTGGGTTTGTTATTAATCCTCAATAATGGGCATGATGATACACTTCCCGCCATGCTCTCCCGTGTAATTGATGTATGTCGGGGTCCAGTGTCCCTTGTCATCCTTGCCGCCTATCACCATTTCAAACGGGTCCTTGCCCGCCTGTTTGCAAATAATTCCTAACAGCTTCGGGCTATACCAGACGCGCCCGTTAAAAGGAACCTCACTCCCAAACGCCTCTTTATAGTTCGGGAACCTCACCTCTAGGGGCTTGAGGTAAAACGACCCCTCCTTAAAGGCCCATGTATTAGTTTCCAGATTCACGATCACACTCCCGGTCCCACGGAAAGGGTCTGCTTTTATCATCTTGAGCAACGGCTCAATCTGCACCGCGCTCAGGACCAGCCGTTTCGGAAATACGGGGTCTTCGGGGCGGGTTTGTGTCCGGAGTGTTCCCGCGTATAAAATATTCCCGTCAACCCCTACAACCGTTCCATCCGTGTCTACCAAGATGTTCTCCAGATTAGTCCCCTGCTTACTGCTCCGGAATGCCAGGGCGCGGGTGAAATGAATCAGGAAAGAATCCGGGTCTATCGACACGAGCATAATCGGTTGTTCAGTTTCAATCGCCTGTGTTGCGGTTGTCTCTTCCATCGTCGTACCCTCCCTTTTCAGTTTGTGGAGCCCGGACCATCCGGGCCCCCGTCTCTACCTTGCCATATTGCAACACTCAAACCCCCGCAGGGTCGTGTTCTAGCAGGTACTCCCGCGCATATTTTTCATCCCATCCAACAATTCCCCACAGGCTGTCTTCGACATGCCACCCCTTGCAGCAATTACACCGCACCTCATAGATAAAACCGACCGCTCCCCGGTCAAAGTACAAGCGCATATCATCATACGCATCTTGCTTGTACTCCTTCGCTATCTTCCGGGTGTCAAAAGCAAAGTAGCATTGCCCGTCTTGATCGCTTGGGCCTTCGGTCCAGTATTGCTTCCCATCGAAGATAATGCCGCCCGTACTTAAGACCTCCTCCGTGTATTCCTCATCCTGATAATTCAGCCCTCTCAGGAATTGGATCTGCTCACGCCAAGTGATATAGTTCAAGGTTGCCATACCGCCACCGACACAAGATGCGGGATTATAGTCATAATCGAATACCACGCGCACACGCCTTGTTGCCTCTTCCTCATCTTCATCCTCAAGATAGACCAGCCCGATTGTGTCATCCATTGCCTGACCCTCCCTTTTCAGTTTGTGGAGCCCGGACCATCCGGGCCCCTTGTAA
>JAKBXD010000227.1 GCA_021840785.1 Pseudomonadota bacterium | reverse complement strand
GGGGAGTGATGAGGAGCGGCGAGAGGCAAGTCGGCGGTTGCAGGCGGTGCGTGAGCAGTTGAAGTTGCGGTCGGCCGACGATACGCGCTTTCGGGCGCAGTGAGGAGTGGGACATGAAGCCGATGGGGTGGAAGCAGACGCGCTGGTACGCGGTGCTGACGGGGGCGGATACGCTGGTGTCGTGGCGAGGGTATGCAGGGTCTGTGTGGGTCTTTGCGATCCTTTGTGGGGCGGGGGTATATTGGTGGCTTAGTCGGTTGCCGCATGCGTTTGTGGGAGGGGCTTTTTGGTCGTGGCTGCCGGTGCCGATATTAGCGGTGGCGGTGGGAATTATGTTAGGGACGATTCCGGTGAATTTGGCGACGAGTAAGCATTTGTTGGATATGCGCAAAATGGACGAGTGGTGGTCGTCGGGGTATGGCTTAAGCGATGGCAGCCATGAGACTTAATGTGTGGTATGCGATTTTGACGGGGGCAGATCACGTAGTGCGCTGGCATTGGTTGCGTGTGCTGGCCTTTCCGTGGTATATTGCGTGGGGCTTGGCGTTGGAGCGGGTGACAGGGCATTCAATCATGTCCTTGGTGGGAGTGTTGGTAGCCTTTAGCTTTATCGCGCTTGCTTACTGGCTGGCGCAGAAAAAGTTGGATTACGATGTGCGCTGGCATATGAAGGCGGAGATGTGGTTTTGATGACGGTGTGGTCGGCTGTGTGGTATGACGTTTGTAGTCGGGCCGAACGTTTTGCAGCGTGGCGTTGGTTTTATGCACAACCTGCGGTGTTGGGTGTTGTGGGTATGTTGCTTAACTTGGCGATGCCGCAGCTTTTTTGGTGGGAGATTAGCGGGGTGCTTGGGGACGTGGCATTGAACATCGGAGTCATTGCGATGGCGACATATAAGCGGCAAGTGGATATGGAGCGGGGTGGGCGATGAGACAGTGGTTAATTGATGCGGGCTATGTGGTGCAAGGACTTGCGTTACTCTTTGTGATGATTGTGCTAGCGTGGGTGCTGGGGGATGTGGCGCATGTCTTGTATGGCTGGATGCCGCCGGTGTGGTTGGCGTGGATTTATCCGGGGGGAGGTTTGTGATGGTTGTGGAGGCTGGGCCGTCTGTGGTGTATATCGTGACGTCGGGTGACTATAGTGACTATCAGATTCGAGGCGTGTTTTTAGATCGGGAGAAAGCGGATGCATATTTGACGTTGATTGATAAAGGCTACGAGTCGTCGCAGGTAGAAGTGCATGACATTTACAGCGGCCCTGTGGAATTGCTTCGTACGTACGAGTATTGTTGTCGTGCGGATGGGGTGAAAACGCGGGGAACGTGGAAGGAGATTCCTACGGTAGAGTGGGATGATGTGAATAGGCGCTATGTATACTACGGAATGGGGATTGGCCTTCTTGATGACATAGCGTGGCTTCAGATTGTGCAAGCAGTGACCCCGCAGCACCCTGATGCGTGGTGGGAAGAGCGTATTCAGAAGACGGCGGCGGATTTGTTGGCTTTGGCGGAACATGAGCGCCTTGTTAATGGCCGTACGCAAGATGAAATCAATGCGTTGTTGGGACGCACATCGCCAGAGGGGCGGTGACGTGCGTGGGTGACTACTGGGCGTGGAAGCGTGCGCAGGAGCGAAAGCCGAAACCGTCAGCGCGACAGGGGATGGCGGTGTTAGAGCAGGCGGTAGCGGCGGCTCAGGCTGATGCGAAAGAGTCGGAGTATCGGGCGAATACGAAACTGGCACGGGGGTTGCCCGATATCTTGGAAATTAATGTGCGGGACGGAATTGTGATGATTCGAGCAGCGCGAGTGTTACCGCGTCGGCAATTGGAAATTGTCTTGCACAGTGCGTGTCGTTTATTGGGTGTGGATGCGGCAAATTACGCGCTGGCTGATGATGCGGAGCCGACGGGGGAAGCCCGAGTATTTTTCCTATGGGTTGATGAAAAGCTTGGGGGGTGACGTTAGCGTGGACGTTTTGCTCACTATGGTTGCTTGGTTCGTGGCGCGTAGGATGTTAGCAAAGCGTCGGCGTTGGATGCGGACGCAGGGAGCTGCTTTAGAGGCGTGGTACGAGCGTGAAGCGTGTGAAGCTAATAGGGTGAGCGTTGGGGTGACGAAGCCTGCTAAGACTGTCTATCTTGTGGCGGAGTATCCGGGCACATTGGAGGATATAGTCGGGGCGGCGGCATGGCTGTTTGGGCCGAATTGGCGAGATTCAGCTTGGGCACGAACTTCTTTTATTGAGGCGGCTACGCCGCCTTTGACGGGCTGGCGCGTGTTGAATGGGTGTGATGGCGGGATTTGGAATGCGCCGCATGCGGCGTTGCCAAAGGAGCTACGTTATTTGTAAGAGGCAGTGGCCGATTGTGGTGGAGTTGGGTCAGCATGGATTCGCTTTCCGCCGCATTCGGTAGCAATAGCAGCAAACGTGGTACTAAGGATGTGGCAGAATGCTATATGTTGCTTTAGGGTTTGTAGTGGGCGCTGTGTTTGTGGTAATATGTTTTTGGTTGGCGGAATTGTATCGGCCGCATTATTCGGGGTTTTGGTGGCATGATGCGAATACGACGGCGGCGATGCAAGAGCAGCTGCATGCGAAAGCAGCTGCCATTGAAGGAGGGGCAGCGATGAACGTTGTTACCATTGAGGACTGGGTCGAGCATCTGCATCGTGGCGAGTCGGAAGGTTGGGGGCGACCGGGGGATTTGGGACGGACGCAGGTTTTGGCTGCTGCCGTGGCGCGATGGACCATCCTAGATGAGGAGCCGCCGATTGATGCGGCGACGGTGGAGCGAGTATTGCGAGCGATTGAGCGGTGTGCGTATTTTAAGGAGGCATGAGCATGCAGCGGGCTGTGTGTGACAGCTGTCAGCGGAACTTGGATGATGAGACCTATTTCGTGTGTTCGGCATACAACAAAACAAAACGTTCCGATATGACGGCGGCGTTTTTTAGCGGGGCGGTGGATCTATGTGAGGCGTGTTTTGCGTCGGTCAAAGCGGTGTTTGACCCGGGACAAGCGCAAATCGTGGCGACGCCGCGCCCGACTGCTGAGGATATGATTCGTATGGTGAACCAGACAATTAAAGCGTTGCAATATGAGGCGGACGATGTGGACGGGGATTGGGGCTATGAGATCGTGGGAGATTTGTTGCAGTGTTGGCCGGGATTGGTGCGTGAAGAATGACGGACGCGGTCGTGAGCTTGATGGATGGATGGCCGGTCGTGGTGTCGGCCCGCGCGCTGTATATGGAGCGGGACGCTGAGGCGACGGCCTTGGACGTGATGTGTCCGTTGTGCGGAGAGGATGCGTGGTTCCGGGGTCGGCCGATTCACCTTATGACGCTTTGGGCATGCACATGCCAGCAAGAGCTTACGAAGATGCTACTGGTGCTTTCACCGCTTGATTGGGAGCGGATTGTTTCAACGTCATTGCCGACTCAGGACGAGACGGTGGGGATGTATTGGTATTGGTATAAGTTAGGAGCGACGCAATGACGGACGCGGGTCTTAGGCTTTTGGACATGTGGCCGGTGGAGGTGTCAGCGCGGGCATTGTACATGGGTGTGAACAGCCCCGC
>JAKBXD010000226.1 GCA_021840785.1 Pseudomonadota bacterium | reverse complement strand
GAGAATATCTTTTGGCGTCCAAAGGGCTCCAAGCATCCCGTCGACTGGATGCTTGGCTTGCTGAAATGATGATACGGCTACCGCGGCTAGCCCAAGGCCAATCGCGACGATGGAATAGCGCGCGGAAAATGCCAAATCGGCTAGTCCTATGAGGTTACAGACTGAACCCGTACAACGAAAGCTTGCGATACCACTCGCGTTGCAAAACGGATTCTTAAGTGCGGCGTCTAATCTCACTAGCGGGCTGGTGGGACTGCTTGGTTCCATTATTATCGTGCGGTCATTGGACGCCACCCAATATGGGCACTTAAGTTACTTGCTATGGTTGAGCGCTACGCTCTCGGCCTTGGGGATGCTGGCGTTTCCGCACGCACTCACCAAAATCAGTGCGGAATTACGAGGAGCGGGTCGGGCAGATGACGCGCACCGGTTGGAATACTGGGTTTTTCGTTGGCTTTTGATCATCAATGTGGTCATCGGAATGGGTGTGGTGCTGTTTGGCATTGTATCGGCGCGGAACATGACCTATCTGTCGATGATCGGCGGGGTGCTGGTAGTCAATGCCGTGAATAGGGTACTTTGCTCGCGATATTATGCCCAACAACGATATCGCCGCGTGACCTGGAGTTCGATGGCAACCTCCCTGGCCCAGGTATTGCTCGTGATTCTCTTTGCGTGGGTTCGCCCCAAGATCCCAGAATTCTTTTTCGCGCTGTTAGCTCCTGGTCTGGCTTCTACGGTAATTCTGGCCCAGGGACTACGTCCATGGCGCACGCAGAGCACTCGAAATCCAGGCCGGCAGGTGGTTTCGCAATATGTTCGCTATCTCCTGCCAGCGTCCATCGTGTTAGTTTCGGAAGTGATTGTGTGGCAGCGATCGGGATTGTTTTTTTTGAAGCAATATTCGTCTGATGCGCAAATTGGATATTTTAGCTTGGCCTATACGTTCTACAGCATGGTGCTTAGCCTAGGTTGGGCGTTGGCTAACGGATTCTATCCGGCGGTGTCCAACTATTTTGGGGCGGGTCGAACCTCGGCTATCATTAGGGAAGTTCGTAGAGGGCTAGTCATCCTTGTGCTTTACTCGGCTCCTGTCATGTATGGCGGGCTGGTAGGAATTGGAACGGCATTGAAACTGGTCTATGGGCTAAAGATGGCCCCAGCGATACCCGTGGCAGAGATTCTCTTAGTCGGACTCGTGCCGGGAGTAGCCTCCTCTATTTTTGCGGTGACTCTCAATGCCGGTGGAGAAATTTGGCAAAATGTAAAAATCGGAACCATCATGGCGATCTTGAATCTGAGTCTCGATTTACTAGTGATTCCTAGACACATGGCTGTTGGTGCCGCTGCCGCGAGTACCGTGACGCAAATCATCAATACCCTTCTGTTAGGGTGGATGGTAGTCCATCGGCACCATGTGGACCTTCCTTACTGGGCGATCGTTCGGATTGGGGTGGCGGGATTTTTGACGATGTATCTGATTCCGCGCGTGACAAGTGCGCTGCTTCCCTCGAATCTTGCCTCGTTCGCGTTAAGCATGGTTGTGGGAGGGTTGGCTTATGTCCTGGTGGTATGGAAATTTCGATGGTTTAGCTCGGGTCTTTCCTTGTTCGGGGAATGATTTTAGCGTCTTCCCGTGAAGTTGACCACGGATTCCCATCGGAATTGGGACGCGCAAGCGATCTGTTGGTCCGGTTGTAGCGCATGTAAAGCCCCGCAAAACCTTTCGAATGATCACATGGCGCACTAACAGCGCTGCAAAACTTCATTCTTCGGCTTATGACACGGAATAAACTGTGGATTGCTCGGGGCCATACTTGGCGTAGCCTGTAAGTTCGAGCTACGCTAATCGGACGCACCCATCTTACGGAACAGCGTTGTACCAACGACGACCGATGATTGTTCCCCATAAAGGAAGCTCGATCTCCCGTGCAATTCGCTACGCCGACTCGTTGTCGAAAGCACCAGATTCCTTAAAGGTCAAGATTCTCTCGGAGTGGCCTCGATTTCAGACCTCTCAGCCATTTATTCCATAACCGCGCCCGGTCTCCAAATTCATACGGGTCGTTTCGTCCGGCTTTGCCTAGTCATGGCCATTTGATAGGATTTGTACAACCCATCAAGCGAATCTTCCCAAGAGAACTGTCGTGCGTACTCTCTAGCCAAGCGGGACGTGCGAGCGCGCAAGGCACCGTCCCTCATGACATGCAAAAGCACTCGAGAAAGCGCCTCTCCATCCGCTTTATCGACTAATATACCTCGGCCGTTACCTACCAAGTCATTAAGCGCCCCAGATCGAGAAGCCACGACGGTCTTCCCGTGAGCCATAGCTTCTAGCGCCACCAGACAAAATCCTTCATCCCACGTGGATGGTATCACGGCAACATCACCTCCGTCATACAACAAGGCCATGTCTTCTGGTGGTAACTTGCCCAACAAATGGACGTGTCCGGCTAGCCTATCTGAGTTGAGCAGGCGCTTGATCTGCGCACCATAAGGGGTGGCAACCCGCGATGTTGCGTTTCCCCACAAGGTTTCGTCCCCGGCAAGTAACAAATGTGCGCCAGCTGCGGCCGTTGGTTCAAATGCTTGAATTAGTATGTCGAGTCCTTTTTCGGGCACGAAAGCTCCTGCAAAGAAAAAGAGGAAGGCGTCATCAGCCAGTCCCACCTGAGCCCTAAGAGCTTTACGCCGCTCGACTCGTTGCGCTTCGGATAGTTCTAAGACTTGGTCAATCGCGTTGGATACCACGACCACGGGGGTCTTCATAACGTCGCGAAGCCTATTGGCGACAAATGGGCTTACGGCAACTATTAAATCTGCATCTTTGTCTAGGCGCTGAAATCCTTGCGCGTCCCCATTCACATCGGGGTTGCTATGGATATGGACTACGCGCAAGTCTGTAGGGACAAAGCGCACGTAGTGGTACATATGGGTATGGACAATATCCCAATGTCGTTCCCTTGTTACACGTAGCAAAGCCACATGCTGGCGAAAGTCCCATTCTCTTCCCAAGGCGTGTGCTTTAGCCCAACGTAAGGGTTTGACGCCTCGAATCTCGACCCCTTTCCATTGGTACGACGTGGCGTCGCTCCGTATTCCGGCCACGGTTACGTCATCCCCTTTTTGAGCCTGGCGACTAGCGATTTCTAGAGCGACCCGAACGACTCCGCTCGTCGGGTATCCATCCAACCTGGGTGGAATCGTGCCTGGTCCGACCCAATGTAATATGCGCACTGGAATCTCCCTTTCGAATAGATTCGACGTTCATGTGGACATGCACAATCTCCTTGGTCAACAGTCGAGCGCAATATTCGTCATTGTGAAGTGTTTCGGGAAGAGAAACCCATAAGCCAATGCTGTTTTAGTAACCAATAAATACCGAGACGATGCGATCTCAATGTGGCCCGTTTCAGATACGCATGGCTTAATTATTCTTGATGAATACCAACCTGTGCATTTACCGGCGCCTCCTAACAGTCTACCGCGCGCCAGGTATTCGTCGCATTATTCTTGGTTGAGCCTTTCGCGTTTCTGTGAAAAGGGGGCGTTAAGTACGGAATCCAAAGTCTGGATCATCCCGAGCTGCATCCGACGCAAGGAGATCG
>JAKBXD010000019.1 GCA_021840785.1 Pseudomonadota bacterium | reverse complement strand
CCGGTAACGGGAAGACATCTCTTGCCGAGGCAATAGCCGAAGCGTTAATGTTGCCTATCCTGACTGTCAAGTATGAGAGTCTCGTAGGCGCGTATCTGGGCGAGACGGCATCTCGCCTTGGAAAGTTATTCGACTATGTTAAGACTCGTCAATGCGTACTGTTCTTTGACGAGTTTGAAACCATCGGCAAAGAGCGCGGTGATACCCATGAAACTGGTGAAATCAAGCGTGTCGTTAGTTCGCTGTTACTTCAAATCGACATGTTGCCAAGTTATGTAATCGCTATCGCAGCGACCAATCACGAGTCGCTTCTCGACAAGGCGGCTTGGCGCAGATTTCAGATACGGATGGAACTGCCAAAGCCATCAAGGTCTGATTTAGAAGCATGGTTCGAGCGGTTCGAACGCCGAAATGCTCATAACGGATTTTCGTTCGGTTATGCATATTCCACTTTGGCAAAAAAACTTTTTGATCGGAGTTATGCCGAAGCCGAGGAATTTGGGTTGTCTGTGTACCGGCAGTTCATTCTCCGGCAACCTAACGGAAATCCAAAAGATATAACTCAAAAACAATTATCGTTGCTCCCAACTGTCAATATCAACAGTAAGGCGACGGAAACAGCACAGAGAGAAGGCGTTGAATAATGGCAGAGAGACCTCTCATCCTATTCGGACAACCGAATAAAGCAAAGAAATCCAATCGTAACGGCGGCCCGCCTACTATTCAACGCCCTTCGCACTTGCGGCAAGCGGAGCGACTTGCTCCCCAAATGAACGCTCTTCAAAGCGCCGTGGCCATTCTAAAACAGTCTCCTATGGGCATTGAGGCTGAAAAAACAATCGTTTTTGAGGTCGTCGGCAGTGCGGATACCTTTTACACGGCTATAAAAAACCTTGGCAGCGATGCTGAATGGATATTTGATATGCCGGAGGAATTAGATATCTCAGATGACTTTTATGTTTTGAAACAAAACAAAAAGACAGGAGAAAGAACACGCGACGAAGAGAAAAACACCATTGGAGGCAAGATTTACTGCGTACTTTCCAATGGGCGCGCTATGGAGGAAATACATTCGCTTTGGGGAAGGTATAGCCAAGACCGTAACACGGCTTTCCCAAAAGGCAAAACCGGCTTGCGAGATGTTTTTGATAGTCTTAAAAGTATGAATTTCTGGGGCTACAATGAACGTGTGGAAGAGACCGGAATACTTGAAATTTGGCAAGAAGAACTTCAAGATGCAACGCTTAGTGAAGTAAGATGTGAGTTTGAGTTGTTCTTTCGCAGTGACCCGCAAAAGCGTGATAGGAACGTGCAACAATTACGAAAAGAAATCACGGAGCTTGGGGGAACTTTAATTAGCAGTTCGGTTATAACGGATATCGCCTATCACGCGGTGCTTGCCACCGTTCCAAGGAATATAGCGGAAAGCATCATTAACGGTAATCGGAATGTGTCTATCGTTAGAGCAGAACAGATAATGTTTTTTAGACCAGTTGGGCAGGCATTTGTGATTTCGAAGGACAATTCGTTTGATGGAAATTTTCAAATCCCTTCGAATGAAAATATTATCGACGAGCCTGTCATTGCTTTATTTGACGGGTTGCCTCAAGAGAACCATCCATACCTTCAAGGTCGCCTTTCCGTAGACGACCCTGATGATTATGCAACGAACTACGTCGTTGAAGCAAGAAAACACGGAACATCAATGGCTTCCATGGTTGCTCTTGGAGATTTGTCGAAGATAGTACACACCGCAACACGCAAAATATATGTTCGTCCATTAATGAAACCTTTTCAATGGGGTAATGATTACGTCGAACAAATTCCGGATGATAGTCTTCTAGTGGACAAAATTCATGTTGCCGTTCGGAGACTATTTGAGGAAGAAGCGGGAAAAGTGGCGCCAACCGTTAAGGTTATTAACCTATCAATTGGCTTGAGCTACCGACAATTCGACAGGTCGATGAGTCCTTTTGCAAGACTGCTTGACTGGTTGAGTTGGAAGTACAAGGTTCTGTTTGTTGTCAGTGCCGGAAATCATCCTGACAATATGGACACGGGGATGACATTCACTGATTTCGTCGCCGCCGATTTAGGCTCGCGTGATAAAGCAGTTATCGGTCATGTCAACAATGAATCAAGGAATTTGAGGTTACTGTCACCAGCAGAAAGCGTAAATGCTCTTACCGTTGGGGCAACTTTTGAAGATGATTCGGCCTTTACCGAAAACAAACGACAGGTACTACCTTGCTCCGATGGACTACCAAGTGCGATAAACTCTGTTGGTATGGGAATGAATAACGCTATTAAGCCAGACATTTTATTCCCTGGTGGGAGAAGCTGGGCAAGGGAGTTTATTGGCCACGGTTTTGATGGCACCATCATCGAGTGGACAGATAGCCCAACGAGAGAACCCGGCACGGCATCAGCCGCCCCGTTCGTTGCAGGCAGTGTTGCGAGTAAAGTCATGTATACTTTTGGGACGAGCAACTCAGCCGCGTTGGTTTCCCACGAAGCATCTCGGTGCTATGACACATTGCTTGAAGTTTTTGATAACGCTGAGAAAGCGGTTCCCGATGAACATGTGGCACTGCTTATTAAAGCTATGCTTGTTCATGGTGCCGAATGGGGAGCATTGTCCGATAAGTATGCAAAAGTGTTGAATCTAAAGAACAGACAGGATCGATCAAGCAAGTTGCATAGATTTCTTGGGTTCGGTAAGCCGAATATAGAACGCGCCATCGAATGCGCCAAGAACCGTGTAACTCTTGTCGGATATGGAAATTTGAAAAATGGCGAGGCGCTTACGTATAACTTGCCGTTGCCTTTCAACTTTAGTAGCTCGAGAATCTGTCGCCGCTTGACAGCCACCCTGACTTACTTCCCGCCATTTGTTCCGACAAAGCAGAAGTACCGTGCCGCCCAGCTTTGGTACAGTATCGAGAACGGCAAAAAAAAGCTACTCGACTCTCGTGTGGATGTCGATTGGCAAGCAGCGGTTCGTGGTTCGGTACAGCACGAAATTTTCGAGAATAACGATATAGTTGTTTGGGATGAAAACGATGCGCTACAAGTCAAGGTAAATTGCCGTGGAGATGCCGACGACAGATTCTCTGGCAGTGTTCCCTACGCTTTGATAGTTTCGTTTGAAATCAAAGACGCCATAGACATTGATGTCTACGCTAAGGTTGCTGAAAGAGTTTCGACTAAGGTTCCGATTTAGTGTCGTAAATTTGTAACGGCTAATCAATGGAGGGTTTTGCTGAATCGGTTTGTTTCCGAATAGGCAAAAGAGTAATCTACGCTAGCGCCGTAGACACCCTATCTTCCGGGAATATGTACGCCGCACTGGATTTTATGTGAGAATACGGTTTCTCGCGCTGTCTTGTTTCATAGAGACCGTGTTCAGAGCTGAGATTGTGCCCTACCAAGATTGGCGACACTATTCCACGGAGTTCAGGTGATCTGTCACCACGAGCCATGGAACGGGTATGCTGACAGCGATGCGGTAGTCGTTAGGCGCCGCTGAATCCCTTGATGCACAAGGATTGTAGTGCATCGGAGCAATACGAACGACATCCTATCGCTGTCCTTCTAATCTCGGCGGCGCAGGTTCTACCCTGACGGAGACATCATCCTAAAACCCTTTTAGCCACTCATCCAAAGGCTGTAATGGGGCGGGAAGGGTAGATGACACTCGATCCTCATGCATACTCAGCCAGAGCAGGAGCTTTGCCATCTGCGGGTGCCCTATCTGCAATCCCCACGACATTCCGGGCAGGCGGTGCACCGCCTGCCCGGTTCGCTTTGTCCACACACGGAGAACCTCCTCGGTAGGATCATTGCTGCCAGCAAGCGTGAGTGTCTGACCCAGATACGACTCCGGAATTGTCCAGATGGCCGCCACGGTGTGGCCGACATCCTCCAGCGCCAGCAATGGCAAGGGCTGGGTGGGCGGCATCACAGAGCGGATCACTTGCAGGAACATCCGTCCGACCCAATGCCGATGCGAGCGCAGGATGCGCTGCAGGCTGGGAGAAAAGGGCAGGGAAGCGCCTAGAAAGTCATCCATGAATAAGCCGGGCCGGATAATCGTATAGGGCAATCCGGAAGACCGCAGCGCCGCCTCCAGCTCCGCCTTGCCGGCAATGGCGGGGACGCCCTCAGGCTGCTGCGCGCCCCAGCCCGAACTATAAATCACGTGCGGTTGGCCCACGTCTTGGGCGGCCGTGAGGACATTTTTCCCCCAGCGCACTTCATTCTCGAGGCCGCAGTCCCAGAAGTTCTGCACACTGAAAATCCCGGCCACGCCTTGCGCAGCCGTCACCAGCGACCCGATGTCCTCCATATCCCCAGGCATTATGCGCGCTCCTTTTGCTGCTAACGCCTGCGCGGCGGCACTGGCAGGATGGCGTGTGAAGGCCCGGACTTTGGCCCCGGCTTTTAGCAGCGCGCGTGCCACATAGCCGCCTTGGTTGCCGGTGGCGCCCAGCACAAGATAGGGGCCGGGCATGGTCATGACAGAGCCCGGGAGGTGCGGAGCGCGCGGGATCTGAAGTGCCAGCTGGCCCATCCCAATAGTCCTGTGCCCGCCAGCAGCGCGTAGACCAGGTACGGCGAGGGTCCATGCAACGGCAACAACGTGCTCTGCACGGCGACGTGGAGGAGCCAGAAAACGCCGCTCGCTATCCGCCGCCGCGCCAGAGGATGGGGCAGACTCGTGCCCACCGCCAGCCCGACCCACAGACTCACATTTGTCCCGTCGGACACCACCGTGATCAGGAACAGAGCCAGACCTAAGAGAATCCAGAGCGCCCTCCGGCTCTTCTCGCCGCCTTGCCACAGCAGCAATAGTGTGGTGCATGCCGCAGCAATGGCGTACGGGGCCCAAAAGACGGGAGGCCAGGGGCCGTGCACGAGACGTCCGAGATTAGCCAAGTCCGCAGCGAGTGTCAAGAGAATCAGCCCGAAGGCCCAGCGGGGCTTGCGGTTAGTTGTGGACAATTTGCCACCATCCTTTCAGAAGCATGGCGTCCGAACCCGACGCCCACGTGTGGGCAAAACCGGTCACCGAGCCGTTGCCGTGGGCAATCACCAGATTGTCGTCCCAGTGAATCGCACTGTTGCCCCAGTACGGGGCGACTTCGAGGGCATTGGTCCAGCCCGCAACGACCGACCCGCTCCGGGTTTGCCCGTGCATTTCCTCCAGAAAATAATCGCCGTCGGGGAACGGGGCGGCCTGCCACTGCCAGCTGTGCGCCGAAATGACGTTACTCCCATTATAGGTAAAACTGATAAAGTCCCACACAATGCCGACGGTAATGCCGAGAAAATCATTCCAGCCTGTTTCGGCATACGCGCCGCTAACCGATCCGTCTCCGCCGGAAACCGGACGGCGCACTATCTCGGGTACAATGCGCGGGGCACCCCGCGGCGCCGGATCCACAATGGAGCCGGCCGTGGGGATGCCGACTTCCACTAGTGCCGTGTGCGCCTGCGGATTGGCGGCCACCTCCTTGGCCGCGACGGTCTGGCCTGGTGCGGCGGTCAGGGTCAGCGGGGGCGGGGTCGATCCCGGAGTCAGGGTGACTTGATAATAATGGGGATCGGTCAGCGGGAGAAAATGGCCGGAAGCCGCCGCGGTGCGGGCGGTGGCCGCGTAGCGGGCAGGATCGGCCATGGGGCGGATCGGCCCCGACACCACCCAAGCCACTGGAGTGGTGGAGCGCACAGCCGACGCGTGCATGCTCTGCAGAGACGCGGAGACCACGAGAGAGACGAGACTCATTGTCAGCGGAACCTCCTTTCATGGGGTAACTCTGTCCAACACGGATAGTATGGGGGTATCCCGGCTGGGGAAGTAAGGGGGATATTGCGGGGTATCCCGGGGGATATTTCAAAGAATGCCGCGCGTCGGGCCCCCTTACGGCAACTCCTGGCGGCTTTTTACCCCGTATTTTTTATAAATGCTCTTGACATGGGTTTTGACGGTGCCGTATTCAATGGTGCATTCCTGTGCAATCTCCGCCAGCGTATTGCCCTGCTTCAGCAGGGTGTAGACTTCCCGTTCGCGCTGGGTCAGCGGGATGGCCACACGGGGAGACTCCCGTTCCGCAGGAGATTCCGAGGATGCGGCCGTCTCTTGCTGGCCAATTTCTGGCGGAGCGCTGGGTCCCGCGCCGGAGAGGGCCGGCGTGGGCATGCGCTTATTCTGCAGGGCCGTCACCGCTGAGGGGATGATGCCGATAATCAGCGTGGAGGCCATCCAAAAGATGAGCAGCGCCGGGGAAAAGGCGGCGTGGCCGATGGTGCGCTGGTACAGCCAGGTGACGAGCAGGAGACACTCCCCGCTCAGCAGGGCGAAAATTCCTCCCACCCAGTCCCAGTACGCCCATCCTTCGAAGGCCAGCAGCGGCAGGAAAACCGGCGCGTCGGTATTGGCGGGATAGGCGAATTCCAGCAAAATGAGTGCCGTAATCAGCACGTCCAACCCTAGAGAAAACAGACTGAACAGAGTACCCCAGCGAGCAAAGGACACGAGGCGGGCGGCCATCAGCAGGATCAGGTCATAGACGGTGAGAAAGATGACGAGAGGCCAGCCGACCGGCAACGGGACGTGATAGGCGGGGGCCTCCCAGACCACCCAGGCAATCACGGCCGCCAGCACCAGCCGCAAGGCGCCAAAAAAGTAGAAGACCCCCGCCGAGGGGGTGGCATTGCGCATGTCTCTCGCTCCTCCCCAGTGTGTACTGTGCCCTCCGGATACCTTACACCCCGCTTGGCCTCTCGGCCTGCAGGGGTGAGTTTCTGAAGGTTTGATAATACTGCGCAATGGCTTCGGCTACCAGGTCGCTCTTTTGGCGGCCGGTGTCCCGCCACAGCGTGCGCAGCTGCTCATAGCATTCAGGGGTGACGTAGAGGGAAATCCGGGCGGTTTTGGCGTGGGGCATTGTGTCACGTTCCTCCATTCCCAAGAATTTGAGCGAATTATATCACAATGGCGCGCGCGTATGCGCGCGCTGTGTTCAATAAACACAAAATATTCCATTAGAATTCTGGGCTTGAGGTGAAGGCTCGGGGGGAGACCAAGGAATTTATCGGGAGAGAAAGAGGGGTGCCCCGGGGGTGGACGCGGGATATCCCGGAATAGACCCTAGGGGGAGACGCAAAAATCCCCCTAGGCAGCAGGAGGATGCCGTTTTAAGGTGAAGGCAAGCCGGTGTGCGCCGACGCTTAGTCGGAGGCCGGCGGGTTCGCGGAACCGGGACCGCCGGGAGATAAGCCGCACAGCCAGTCGAGTGAGACGGCCAGGGCGGCGGCCAGGCGCACCGCGACCGGCAGGGACGGCAGGATGCGGCCCGATTCATATTCCACCAAGGTGGAGCGGCCAATGTCCAGATGCAATGCCAACCCGGCCTGCGAGAGCGATTGCTGGAGGCGCGCCTGACGCAGGCGCCCACCAAAATCGGCGAGAGTCGCAGGAAAATCTCTTGACATGTCGTTCATACCGACAGTACAATGCGGTTAGTGGTGTCGTTCATACCGACATCTCCTTGCGAAAGGCAGGTGGCGTCCATGCAGGCCCTCCGCCGGCTGCGCCAGCAGCACGGCTGGACGCAAGACACGCTGGCGCGGATGGCGGGGTGCGGACGGTCCTTCCTCTCGGAAATTGAAACGGGCCAGGCCAATCCCACGCAAGCGGTCCTGGAGCGGCTGGCCCAGGCGCTGGATGTGCCCGTCAGCGCACTGTTTGACGATTCCCCGCCGTAAATCGGCGGACGGATCCGAATGGCTTTCAGTATAGCACGAATACCGGAGCACCACCGTTCTGGCTTGTCCTGGAGCTGATTCAGGCACGCCAGACGGAGAACAGACATCGGGCCGACTCCGCCGCGCGGCGGGGAGAGACCTAGAGGGGAGGGGAACAGTATGCCCATTATTGGGGAACCGGACGGGTCAGTGCGGAGAGTCGCGCCGAGTGTGGCGCGCCGGCAGTGCCGCAAAGGGTGGATTCACCCTCTGCCACAGTGGCCGGGAATTTATATCCGCTCGGGCAGCCCAAAGCAGGAGGCCGCGGCTCGGCGGGCCGCAGGGATTTGGAGACGGCGGCAGCAGGCCGCCTTTGAGGCAGCGCAGGAAGAGAACGCGCAGCGGGAGAGGGACGAGCAAGCCCGGGCGGCGGCCAAGGCTTTGGCGGAACAGCAAGCCTGGCAGGCATGGCGGCGGCGGCTGGCGCTCCATGCCCGGGAACTCCGGACCCAGCGTGGACTTCCGCTTTCTGTGCCCTTAGAAGCCTTGGCGCTGCCGCGCCGGGTGAAAGCGCCGCGGCTGGTGGCGCATGGGCGCGGGCAAGCGGTGGTGGGTGCCGCCGCGTGTGGAGATCTCCGCACCGGGAATGCTGGGCTCCACGGCAATTTCTGGAGGCAGGAATAAGAATGGGGCCACGCTCAAAGCTCTGAACCGTTGGCGGCAACTCTTAAGAGTGAGCGACGTAGGGAGAGAGTCCACTGGAAGGGAAAGAGAGAGAGGAGGTACGCGATGGCTACGGAGGCCATGTTCCGCATGGACCGGCAGGCGGTGACGCAAGCGCAGATTGACCGGGGATATGCCGAGGGCCGGAGCTGGCAAGTCGGGCAGGCCGTGGTGCTGCACTGGGCGGATTCGGAGGAGTGGACGGCTCATAATATGCGCCGTGGGGTGATCGCCGGGCTGTATGCTCACGGATTGGTGGTTTCGGTGCAGGCGCGCTACGGCACACAGCGCATTGCGCACTGGGTGAGTTACACCGACTTGTGGCTGGCGGAGCAAGTCCGCCGGCCGCGGCGGGAGTCGCGGCGTTGGGGACGGCTGTGGACACTATTGAACAAAGGGGGAGACGGTCATGGCGATCTCGTGGAGTGAGGCCAGGGATTCGGGGAGGGCGCTGTTCCGCCCGGTCGAGGTGGCGGAGCTGTGCAGTGTCAGCCGGGGGCTGATCTACCGGCTGATCAGTCTGGGCGAATTGAAGAGCGTGCGCATTGCCGGGGCGGTGCGCATCTCGGTGGAGGAAGTGCAGAGGCTGGTGACCGAGGGGGTGCCCGATGTGGGACGGGCTGACACGTGGAAATCCTGAAGAGAAGCGGTTGCGTTATCCGGCAGCCTTGGTCTCAGGAAATTCGGTTGGCTGGTGGTGGGAATGGGGTTGAGTCAGGTGGGCAAGGAGGGGAAGGATGGCGGAAGATTTGCGGCCCGGGTCCGCGGGCACCCCGCGGGCTGCGGAGGTGGCAGGCCAGGCGGGCCAGGCCGGCCTGTTTGTCAAATTGTACATGGCCGCGCTGGAGACGGGATTTCTCGCCGCCATTTCGGACCGCGACTGGCGGACGCTGTGCGTGCTGGCCCTGCATATGGACGCTGAGGGCCAGTGCTATCCGGCACTGACCACCCTGGCCCGGGAGCTGGGCGTCAATCTCAGCACCGCGAGCCAGCGCATCCAGAGTTTGCTGGCCTTTCGCTGGCAGGGGCAGCCGATCGTGCGGGCCGAACGCGCCCGCCGACCGAATGGCACCTGGGGTCCGCAAGTCTACACGGTGGCCATCGAGGCGCCGCTCCGCTTTGGACGGGATGCGTCAAAAGCGTCGGATGCGGATTTCCGCGCTGAGGAGGAGAGCCCGAATTCTAGTACTCCGGACCCACAGATTGCGTCGTCGGCCAGTGTGGGATATCCCACACTGGTGCGCCCCACACCGGTGTCCGCCACTGTGGGCTATCCCGCGCTGGAGCCAGCCACACCGGATTCGTCCACGGTGGAGCCTCCCAGCATGGAGCGGGTGGCGTATCAGAACAAGATCCAGGATCAACAAGATCCCAGGGACAAACCAGAATTTCCAAACACGGCAGAATCCCACCCATCCTGCGGGTCCACCGGTTCCGCTGTGCTCAAAGGGGCGGGGAGGAGTGCCGTGAACACGGAGCCGGCTGAACATCCCCACAGAAGCGAGGCGGCGGCGGTGGCCGATTACTTGCAGCAGGCGCTGCAGGCCCGGGGCATGCGCACCTTTCCCCCGCGCTGGACCGCGTCGGCCCAAAGCCAGGCGGCCGGTTTGCTGAAAGCCGGCTTGAGTCGGGAGGACTTCTGTGCGCTCATCGACTGGGGACTGGCCCACCCGTTCTGGCATGACAAAATCACCCGGATGCAGCAAGTGGTGCAGCTGGTGGGGCAGTGGCAGCAACAGACCACAGGAAGGAGGCAACCTGGTGGACACAGCATTTCAGACTTTGGCGCGGCGGGACGGCACCCTGATCCCCGTGCCCTTGATGCCCTCCTCGTCCGCTCCGGCACCGGAGGCGTTTGAGGCCCCGTGCTGCGGGCAGCGCATTACGGGCGAGGCGGTAACGGTGCTGGGCACGCGCACGCTGTGGCGCTGGCATTATTGCGGCTGCATGCGCGAGGCGATGGCCTGGGCGGAGGAGAAGCGGGCGCAGGCCGAGGCGGCCCGCGAGCAGGCGGCGCTGTGGGTCGAGCGTCAAACCGCCATCGCCCGCCACTTCCCGCAGTGGCAGCAGTCGGCCAAGGTGCCGCGACAGACCCTGGAATCCTTCCGGGTGACCCCGCATAATCAAGCGGTCTGGGAGCGGGTAGGCGCCTGGGCTCAAAAGCCCGGGCCAGTGGGATTTGTCTTGATGGGCCCGGTGGGCACCGGCAAGAGCCACATGGTCCGGGGCGTGGGTCACCGGTTTCTGGCCCGGCGCCAGACTGTGCTCTATGCCAGCATCCCCTACCTGCTGGAACGGCTCCGCTCCGCTTCCACGGCGGAGGTCAGCGAGATTTTGACCCTGCACGGCCGGGCAGACTTGGTGATCTGGGATGATCTGGGCGCGGAGCGGCCCACCGACTGGACCCGGGACCGGCTTTATTTGCTGCTCGATGCGCGGTATGAAGCCGAGCAGCCGCTGATTGCCACTGCCAATGGCAGCCCGAGCCAGCTGGAAGAGCGCTGGGGGGCGCGCATGGTGAGCCGCCTGCTGGAAATGGCGGCGATCTGGGAAGTGGCGGGCGGGGATTACCGGCTGCAGACGGCTCAGCACCGGCTGCGGGCGGCCAGCGGGCCGTGAGTCCCGAGAACACAAGGGACCCCATCCCCCCGACCGGACCGCGCCGGAACCCGCGGCCCCGTCTCCCCCCTTCCCCCATCAATTCCGGTGGGGGAAGGGCGTCACGGCCAACGACACAGACTTCCAAGCGGAACATGCAGGAAAAGGGAGAGAAGACACCCCGGCGGCAAAGCCGCCGGGAGAGCCAGATTCCGGCTCTTTTTTTGTCAGACAGCGGCTATCTGCCAGAGCATTTTGTCAGACAACCGGGTGGAACGCCGCAGAGGACAGGGGATGGCGCGTCAGACGGCGCACAGGAGAGGTGGCAAGTATGGAAAATCATGCCAGAGAAGGAGGTAAGATTGCGGTCCGGGTGAGCGCCGCGCTCCGGCTTCAGCTGGAGGCGCAAGCCGCCCAGGAGCAGGTGACCCTGAGTGAGTTGTGCCGCCGAATGCTGGTGCGCGCACTGGCCGCCGAGGGGGCGCAGCAGGGGCTGGCCCCGGTGATCGACGCGCTCGACATGGCCCTGACGCCGTGGGCGGAGCGGCTGGAGAAGCAGTCCTTCCAGACCCGCTTCGAGATGCTGCGCCTGACCGAGAAGTTTGTCCCCTGGATCTTGGAGCTGCTCATCACCGCGCTCTATCCGGAGGCCAAACCCCCGGAGATTCATGCCGCCATCCAGGACCAGAGCCGGCTCAGCCGCATCAAAGCCCGGGCCGCGAGCAAAGGGAGCACGCCGGAATACCTGCGTGATTTGCTCGATGCGCTTGCGGACGCCGAAGGTCTGCCCAAGGGCACCGACGATCTGAAATAAGCCAGGAGCAGGGGGTGAGCGTGTGGCGCTGCGTCCGATTTATGTGGGCAATCACTTTTACCTGCCGGGCGGCGCAGGCTCCCAGAGCCTGCAGTCGGCCACGGCCCATTTGGCCTATATGGGGAATCCGCAGAAAGAGGAGCTGGTCACCGAGGCGATGGAATCGGCGGCGCTGCATGCCAAATATATGGGGGAGCGGCCCGGCTCGGCGGGATATTTTGGCCCGGACCGGCAGCAGCGGCCCGATCCGGAGGGGCTGGGCGAGGAGCTCCGCCAACACTCCGGCCCGGTTTGGCGCCTGATTGTGTCGGTGACCGAAACGGATGCGGTGGCGCTCGGCGGGGCGCTGCTGATGCGCCCAGCCTGGGAAGCGGCGGTGCGGCGTACGATGCCGCGGGTGGCTGAGTCCATGGGCATGGATCCCCGCAATCTCCGGTGGGCGGCCGCAATGCACAAGAAGGCGGGCCACCCCCATGTGCACCTGCTGTTCTGGGAAGTGCCGCCATCCCGGATAGTGGGAAAGTGGACCGCGCAGGAATTGGCGCGCAGCCGCCAACTGTGGGCCCAAGAGCTCTACGGTCCCGAGCGCCACCGCATAAGCCACGAGAAGACGGCCGCCCGGGATATGCTGACGGGCGGCGTGCGCCAGATCTTGCACGGACCGGGGGCTTCTCTTGGAAGTGGGCCCCGGCTCAGCACCGCGCAGGCGCAAGAGCTGGGCGCCCTGCTGGGGCAGGTGAAGGAGCAACTGCCCGAGCGCGGCCGTTTGGCTTATGCCTACATGCCGCCAGACGCGAAGGCGCGGATTGGCCAGACCGTCACCTGGCTGCTGGAAAACGTGCCGGAATTTGAACGCGCACAAGAGCGCTTTTTGGCGGCCCACGTGGAATTGGCCCAGAATTATGGCGACGGGCATGGGGAGGCCGCCCGGGAGCACGCCCGGCAGGACCTGACGGAACGCTTGGCCTCCGCCGTGCTGCGTGCCGCGGTTGACGTGGACCGGAGGCTCGATGAGGTATCGGCGTCCGCAGCTATCTGGCAGGCTGCTTCCTCCGGCAGCGCGGGGGAACCCGCCGGATGGCTGGGATGGGCGGACAAGATTCGCACCGGGCAAATGACACCGGTCCAAGCCGCTTCCCTGGCCATTGCGGCCGCCCCGGAGCTTCAAGCGCTCTGGACTCAGCGAGCGGCCCGGACCCTGAGATGGCGGATGCCTCAGGACTCGCTCCGCTCTGCCCGCAGGCGTTCGGCCCACGACCGGAGGGCTCCTGCGGGAGCGCCGGTCTCCCGCCTGCCTAGGAACACGACGCGATGGGATTCTGCGAAAGCGCGGCATTCCCAATGCGAGATGATGGGCGCCGGACTGTGGATGCCCCATGCCCCGCCCGGTTCGCCGGCTTGGAGCGTCTGGGTGCCGAAAGTCTCGGGTCCCGCGCTTTTTGAAGCGCAGGTGGCGCGCGTGCTGGAGCGGGCGGCGGCTCTGCGGGCCCGGCAGCTGTCGCAGGCCCGGGCGTTGATGGCGCGGAGGCTGGTAGAGAGTCTGCACTGGGGGCTGCTGGCCACCCAGCGGCAGGTGGAGGCGCAAGCCGAGTATCTGGCGGAGCAAGATGCATGGGCCCGCAAAGCGGCGCAGTGGGCGGAAATGCCGCGTTAGGGGGCAAACCATGTCGCATGTTCGTATTCCCTGATCGAACCAGCCTTGGCATGTGCAATCAATCACCACACGGCATGAGGATCCGACGGAGTCGAGAGCCACGAGTGTGGGGAATGTGTGTTAGAGGCCGATGCCATTGGGCCAACCACACGAATGCCGGTCTCACGTGAACGCAGGCTGCTTATCATCAATATTCGTAGAGTTCAAATTGTGGGGTGACGCCCATCCTATCGAAATATGGGCGAACCCGTCAATTGGGGAAGAACTATGGGGTTTTGTTGAGCATCCGGCCGTCGACCGTGTCTCTTGGCGTCGAGCGAAAAGTCGACGGATTGCCTCTAGACAGCAGGAATCGCCACAGTCCCCGGAGAATGTTTCCAGTATCACCTGATGTCTCAAGTCCCGAGGGAAGAATCATGACCACTACGTATATGATGCCATACTGGGTCAGCTGGGTGACGTTTCGGACCCAGTCGGCGGCCAGCCACTGGACTGGAGAAGGGACCATTGACGACCCGTGGATCATCGAACCCGCTGATGACGTCTGGAACTGATTTGTGTGGGGAGCCCAGCCCCCTCTCCATCCACAGTCTGTGGCCCTGTTGTTCGAGTACCGCCAGCAGGAGGGGGGACTGCTGACCACCATGACGGTGACAACGGAACCGATCTCCATTCCTTTATCTAGTCCGTCCTGAGCGCACCTGTGGGAACGTGCTGGACTGAGAATGGCCTGGAACGGCACTCTGCTGTTTGTGATATGAGCACCGGCAATAATGGTCAGAACGGGGCGAGATTGCGTGCTTTGAGCACCCTGTGACGGGTGGCTGTGTAGCGAGTGTCAGTTTTCGTTCGGCGGGAAAGCGCGACGGTGCTCCCGGTTTATTCGAGGGAGGGAATGTCTTGCCACAGCACGAGCAACCGTGGCTGAATGCTGTGGTCGGGGCGCCGCCGAGAAGCCGAATCCTCGGGGTTTGGTACGAGGATTTGTTGAGTGGTATTTGACGCCGGTTCCCGGTGATTTTATCGAGTCATGGCCACCGGAAGAGCCCGCGGAGGCCCAAGAGGTTCCCTGTCACGATCCGCATGGATGGTGATGTTATTCGCCATCACTTTCCATGAGGGTCATCTGTCCGATCCACAGTCTCTGCCGTAATAGGATTACCGTGAAAATTCTTGTGGCATTTGTGCGCCGAGACGGGCACATCAGCCGCAGAAGCCTTAATATGAATGATGATGATTGATGAGCGAAAGAGGTGGGAAGGATGTTAGGCCACTGGACGCCGGAGGACGAAAGACAATGGGGTATCGCGGTGGAGGGGATCGATGCGCTCTACACCACTTGGATAGAGATGGCGGTGACGGCGGCCACGCAAGACCCCACGATTCTCTCGGTGCTTCCCCCACAGACCGACGTCGCCGCATGGTTCCGGACACATCTTGAGCAGCATCGCGCGGCGTTTTGTGGATCCCCGTTGGATCCGCAGGTGCGCGAGGCCTCTCGGCAGATCGGGTTCAGCCATATCCAGTCTCAAGTCTTGCCGTCGTGGTACATCTCCCTGTATAACTTGATATTTCCTGCCTATCACGCCTTGGAATCTCGGACGGAGGGTCCCCGCTTGCCGGCTTTGGAGGTGGTCCGGCGCCGGTGGCTGGCGGATATGGATACGACCTTGGATACCTACACCGTGGCGGTGACCACGCAGGTGGCCACATTAAGTGAGCTGGCCTTCACCGATTCGTTAACGGGGTTGCTGAATCGGCGTGGTTTCTGGCAGCGGATTCGTCAGGATGTGGGCCGTGGTGTGAAGCAGGCCGCTTTTGTCTTAATGGATCTAGACCACTTTAAGGCGGTCAATGATCAGGACGGGCATCCGGAAGGCGATCGGGTCTTGCAACGCATGGCGGTGCTGGAGCACACACTGGCCCGCAGCAGCGATGCTCTCGGCCGTTTAGGAGGCGACGAATTTGCTTGGTGGGCCGTGAGTATGATGGACTGCGACGCGCTGCAGCATCGGCTGAAGGATTTTTCGGAAGCCTTGTATCGCGATCGGGGCCTGACGTTTTCCGCTGGGATCGCCTGGTATCCTGACGACGGGGACCATGTAGAGGAACTCTATCAGAAAGCGGACGCGGCCCTGTATCGTGCCAAACAGGCGGGCCGCCAATGCTGGACCATGGCAGATCGCCCACCCGTCTATCCTTTGTGAAGTGCAGGCGGTGCAAGATATCTGGCCCGGGAGGGAAATGGCTGGCTGACAATCTAAAGGCCATGACGAATTTCCATACGTAACGCAGTATTGGCGCAAGGTAAGCCGCAAAACCCCTCAGCTAGAATCCGTCCCCGATGTTTGAGAAGCTTATGCAATCCGTAGGAATGCTGAAAAGAGTAGGATAGCCCTCTCCACCTGGGTTCCCCATTCGGATAAGCCAGGTGAGGCTGGGCAATTTTCATATCGGCCCCTCTGCTGTGCTACACGCAGATTTCAGACCAACCCTCGCCACGCCAACGGGTGTTGCTGACAGGCACACACCTAACTCATCTGGGGAGGCCTATTCCAGCCTGCGTCCCAGGTCCCACAGGCCTGTCAGGCCACTGGAGGCTTATGCCCCGGGGGTTCCACACCACGTTCCCGGTGCCAGACCTTGTATCACGATGATGTCTCCGGTATGAAACCGCTCCCTGAGCATCGGCAGAGGATGGAAGAAAAGATCCACGGGAATGCCATCGACGATTCGGCCTTCTCGCCAATAGTCATGGCCATCGGGGATGACCAATTAGTCGATATCGGATAAGGGCTTCACGTTTCCGCGCGGCCGCACGGACCCAAACAATACGGCGGCTGCCACATCACTGCCTGCAGTCAGGTCCTGGAGAACGTGGGACAAGGCGTGTTCCATGAGCAAAAGCCGGTCACTAGGCTGCGCCATGACCAAGATTCCTCTCCTGCCCATAATTTGTTTGCACTGTTGTTCCATGATAACGGCCGGCGGGCATGGACTCAATCTCCTATGCGTGCCGTGGATGACGACCAGCCCCTGGAGGCTGGTTCGCCACGCCCGACGTTGAGAGCCACACGGGTCACAGAAAGACCGTCAGACCTCAGCAAATTTCCTGCCGCTCCTCACTGCTCGTCAGTGCGGCAGCGGCCTTGCGGGTCTCGTGTGGATGGTGGCCTGAGGCGTGCTGTCCAATTGGGGCAGCCGTTGACGACGTAAAGATGTTTTTTTCTTGCGCAGTCCACGAAAATCCCGTCACCGATACGATTTATCAGTCGCATGGCCATGCCGTCACCCATCCCATAAGGATATACGGCTTCTTCATAGACCGCGCATGCCGACCTAGCAAGCCGTGCGCACAGACAACAACAGGAGGGATGCACAGTGCCTATCATCAGCAAGACCCCGGCAGGCCGGGTGGCGGTGGCGGCCGGTTTCGGCGTGGGCGTGGGATTACTGCTCTGGCCGGTGCCGCTGGCGCTCGGCGCGGCCTGCTGGCCCGCCCTGCGGCATTTAGCGGAAGCGGCGCACAGCGCCGGAGGGATCGCGCAGACTGAAACGGCGTGGGCCGCAGCCCTGCCCGGTGTATGGCAGCAGTGGCTGGCCCATGGGGGATATGCGCCCTGGCATGCCATTCCCGCCCTCTTTCCCTATGGCCCACTGGTCTTTGCTTGGCTGGGACTGTCCCTGGCGGGAGGCGGGCTGCTGGCCTGGAAAGCCCAGGGGGCCAGGCAAGCGCTGTGGGGCGGGCCGTCGGCAGCCGGGCGGGGCCAGCACGGGACGGCGCACTGGCGGGGACGGGCGGATCTGCGCCGGGGATTGGCGCGCTGGGTGGCGCCGCTGGCTCCCCGCCACGCGGTGCCCCAGACAGCTGACCCGCTGCTGGCGCCAGGCGACTTGCCGTCTTCCCTGCCCTCGGGAATTTTGGTCGGGGCGGAGGGCGCGCACGGGGCCTGGGTGCTGGGACGCGATGAGCATACCCTGATTTTGGGATCGACGGGGGCGGGGAAGACACGGCGCCTGATTGTGCCCTCGATTGGTGTGATTGGCACCGCGGCCCGGGAGAGTCTGGTGCTCACCGACCCGAAGGGGGAGGTCTATGACATGACCGCGTCATGGCTGAAGAGCCGCGGCTATGAGACCCTGCGCATTGACCTCATCGAGCCGGCGCCCGGCCGTACCCGCCAGTTCAATCCAGTGGAGCGGGTGAGCGAGGCCCTGCACCCAGAGGGCGGGGACGGGAAGCCCGGACGCCCGAATTACGCCAAAGCCGCGCTGGAAGCCCGCAAGATTGCCCATATCCTGACGTATGCGAGCGGCTCGCTGGCAAGCACCGAGCCCATCTGGATCAATGGCCAGATGGCGCTGACCACGGCCTTGATCCTGGCCGTCGCCCAGCTGGCCCCGCCTGGGCAGCGGCATTTGGGCAGCGTGTATGCGACCTTGATGGACGGGAAGGCGGAAGACGGGGCGGTGCTCGATGAGATGTTCGCCGGACTGCCCGCCAACCACCCGGCGGCGCTGGCCTACGGGACGGTGCAGCTGAGCCAGGGCAAGACCCGGGCCTCGTTTCTGACCTCGACGGCCGGGGCTCTGCAGATGTGGGGGGATCCGGAAATCGCCTGGCTGACGGCGCACAATGCGCTGGATTTGGCGACGGTGGGGAGGCGGCCGACGGCCGTCTATTTGATCCTGCCCTTTGAGGAGAAGAGCCGCTACTCGATCGCGGGGCTGTATGTCAGCCAGATGTTCGCGGCGCTGGCCCAGGAAGCCCGGCAGCAGGGCGGGGAGCTCGGCACCCACGTGAATTTCCTGCTGGACGAAATGGGCAACATGCCGGCCTTTCCCGATTTTGACCAGTTCATCACCGTCTGCCGCTCTCTGGGCATCCGCCTGACGATGGCGCTGCAGAATATCGAGCAGCTCACCAAACATTACGAGAAGACGGCCCGCACCATCCGTGGCAACGCGGGCACATGGCTGTTTCTCAAAACCGCCGACCTCCAAAGCGCCGAGGAGGTCTCCAAGATTTTGGGCAAGTACACCACCCGGGTGGAGAACCACTCCCGCCCGGTGGTGTCCTG
>JAKBXD010000225.1 GCA_021840785.1 Pseudomonadota bacterium | reverse complement strand
GAAGCTTTGCGTTTAACAGACGAGGCGGTCGCCTCATTGGAACTGGTGGATGCGGTCATGGAGGGTGTGGGATTTCCCATGGGGCCATTTCGGGTGATGGACCTAGTGGGTGTGGATGTGAATCTCTCCGTGACTCGCGCGGTGTACGAGCAAACCGCTTTTGACGAACGGTATCGTCCGCATCCTATGCAAGAACACCTGGTGCAACGGGGACGGTTAGGCCGGAAAAGCGGATGGGGGTTTTATCGTTATGACTGAGACGGTCTGGATGGTCGGGGATACGGATGAGGAGCGTCGCCGTTGGCAACCCGTTCTTCCCCCTGGGGTTGGCTGGCTCGGCCCCGACCAAATTGAGCGGGCCTCTGGGGCGGCTTTGGTGCTCGAGGTATCGCTAGGGCCGCTGGGTCCAAAACGCGACCGACTACTGTCTCTGCGTGATGTGGGCGTGTCCCGTATTGTGAGCGCCGCTACCACGGCCACAATCGCAGCTCAGCGACAATGGCTGGGGGACACCGTTCCCATGACCGGTTGCGATCCCTTGCTCATGTTGGCGGGGGGCCGCGTACAGACGGTGAGTGCAGGCGACCATGAGGCGCTGGCGCTGTTGGACCGCATTTGGCCCGAGTGGGAGTTTACGTCGGTGGCGGATTCGATTGGAATGGTCTTTTCCCGGGAAATACTGCCGATTATTAATGAGGCGGTGGCATTCTTTGAGCATGGCGTCTCGACTGAAGACATTAACCAAGGGACCAAGCTCGGCCTTAATTATCCCCGGGGCCCGCTCGAGTGGGCCGAGATGTTTGGGTGGTCGTCCGTGTATTGGGGGCTTCGTGCGTTGGAGGATATGTACGGCCCGCGATTTCGGCCGCATCCGTGGATTCGGCGAAAGGTCGGCAGTTCTCTATTAGAACGGGAGGCATTGTAATGCGGGAGGTTGCTGTAGTCGCTGCGCGTCGGACCCCAATTGGGCGTCACCGAGGGGTCTTAAAAGATGTACGGCCCGACGACCTGGCGGCGCTGGTATTGAAACAGGTTGTCGATGATATTGGGATAGATCCGGCGGAGGTCGACGATGTCTTACTCGGTGCTGCCAACCAAGCGGGCGAGGACAACCGCAACGTCGCACGCATGGCGCTTCTTTTAGCCGGTTTTCCGGTGAGCGTGCCAGGAGCAACATTTAACCGATTGTGTGGCAGCTCCTTAGAAGCCGTGAACCGGGGATACCAAGCTATCAAAAGTGGTGATGCGGATATTATTGTGGCGGGCGGGGTCGAGTCCATGACCCGGGCGCCATTTGTTTTGCCGAAGGAACCGATGGGCTTTCCCGTGGGTAATCGCGAGATCTACGACACCACCATCGGATGGCGAATGACGAACCCCAAGCTCGCGGAAATGCATCACCCCTACTCAATGGGCGAGACGGCGGAAAATTTATCGGAGCGTTTCCACATTTCCCGAGAGGCGCAAGACGCGTGGGCGCTTCAGTCCCATCGCCGTGCGGTGGCCGCCCAAGAAAGCGGCGCCTTTTCCCGGGAAATGGTTCCCGTTCCCATCTCGGATTCGAGGACTGGCGACGTCCATTGGGTGGCCCTCGACGAACATCCTCGAAAGGACACGAGTCTCGAGAAGCTGGAACGCTTGCGGCCTGCGTTCCGAGCGGGCGGGACAGTGACGGCTGGCAACTCCTCAGGCATCAATGATGGAGCCGCAGCCGTGGTGTTGATGTCACGGGAAGCGGCGGAGGCACGCCAACTCGAACCCTTGGCGCTCATTCGAGGAACTGGGGTGGCCGGGGTCGATCCGGCGATTATGGGATATGGGCCGGTGCCGGCCACCCAAAAGGCCCTCGCGCGGGCAGGATGGACCTTGGCCGACATTGAACAGGTGGAATTGAATGAGGCCTTTGCCGCGCAAGTTCTGGCCGTGCTTCACGACTTACCGTTTGATCCCGAAATTGTCAACGTGCACGGAGGCGCTATTGCTCTGGGGCACCCGTTGGGGGCGTCGGGTGCGCGGATTTTAACCACGCTCATCCATGGAATGCGTGAACGGGGTGCCAAGCGGGGATTGGCCACCATGTGCATCGGTGTCGGGCAAGGGATTGCCACTTTGGTTGAGCGACCGTAGGGAGAGCCTGTGACCATGGGACCATGGCACACGCCGAGTCCGGCCGCTAACGCTCAATGTCCAAGGCTTCCAGTAGAGGAGAGGCCTCGTGTTCCGGAAGCGCTTCCACCCCGCGGAGCTTTCTTTCAATGACCCGCGTTCGGGTGGCGGCGCTTTCGATAGTGTTGCTGGCTTCCTGAAGTTTCTTCTGCGTTTTTTCAAGAACTTCGCCGAACTTCCCGAATTCGCTTTTGACCGCCCCCAAGAGTTTCCAGACTTCACTGGATCGCTTTTGAATGGCCAAGGTCCGAAATCCCATCTGCAAGCTGTTGAGCAGCGCGGTGATGGTTGTTGGGCCGGTAACTACGACATGGTAGTCGCGTTGCATGCTCTCCCAGAGCCCCGGTCGCCGGAGCACTTCGGCAAATAATCCCTCAACCGGCAGGAACATGATGGCAAAGTCGGTGGTGCTCGGGGGATTTAGGTATTTCTCCTGGATACTTCTGGCCTCAGCCTTAATCCGAGTTTCTAGCATCTTGGCGGCCTCCTGGGCCTGAATAAGGTCGCCGAGGTCTTCTGCTTCGACGAGGCGTTGATAGTCTTCCAGCGGGAATTTCGCATCGATCGGCAAAAGGACCACTTGGCCGATGTCGTCCTTTCCCGGAAGCCGGATGGCGAAGTCGACCCGTTCGGCACTACCCTGTTTTACCACGGCCTTGGCTTCATATTGGTCTCGGGTCAGGACCTGCTCCAAAATATTGTCCAATTGGATTTCTCCAAGCGTACCCCGGGTTTTCACGTTGCTCAGCACCTTTTTCAGATCCCCGACTCCGGAAGCTAGCGTTTGCATTTCCCCCAGACCCTTTTGCACTTGCTCCAACCGCTCACTGACCAGCTTAAACGACTCGCCCAGGCGTTGCTCCAAGGTCTGGTGCAACTTCTCGTCCACGGTCGCGCGCATTTTCTCTAATTGCTGGCTGTTGTCCTTCTGTAAGCTGGAGAGTTGTTGCTCCACAGTACTTCGGATGCTCTCCAGCTTGCTCGCGTTCATTTGCGTGAGATCCGATACCTGCCTTAGGGCAGAGGCGAAGAGAGTTTTTTGTTGCGTGGCCATTTCGGTCAATCGTTCGGATTGATGGCGACTTTGACTCTGGAGTAGTTGCTGGGTGGATTCTTGAAAGGCGTCGAAACGTTCGCGTTGACGCGTGGCCCATTCTTTTTGGGCGGCTTCAGACGCGCTTTGAAAGCTCTTCATTCCGCTGTCGAGACTTTCAAAGCGGGCCTTCAAGAGGCTTTGTAGTTGATCCGACAGGGACTTTATTTGAGTATCCAAATCGTCGCGAAACTGTTTTGCAGACACGTTAGACTCTTGTCGCGCGGTGGAGAGTTCGTCACGGAGGGTTTTCTCCAACCGTTCCTGCCCTTTTTCTAGGGCCCCCATCTTCTGAGCGACCATGTCTTGGACGCCTTTGGCCCAATTGCCGGTGAGAAATAGGATCAAAATCGCGAGATTAACCAGTAATGTTACGGATGCTAAGACGTCTACGAGTGCC
>JAKBXD010000224.1 GCA_021840785.1 Pseudomonadota bacterium | reverse complement strand
CTTTCAGATGATGGCGCTCATGATGCCCTTGGTCATGCTGATTATGAACTGGTCTACGGTCGCCATCTTCTGGTGGGGCAGCCTCAAGCTCAACCAAGGCGGTCTTCAAGTAGGGAGCCTCATGGCGTTCATTCAATACTTCATGCAAATCATGTTCTCGGTCATGATGGTCTCCATGATGGCCTTCATGCTGCCCCGCGGCCAAGCCTCGGCGCTCCGAATTTTGGAGGTGCTGGACATCACGGTCTCCCTGAAAGACAAGGCTCCACAAGACTCCACCGTGAGTGGCGGCGTCGCCTCTCTCACCTTCGACCATGTGAGCTTCACCTACCCCGGGGCGGAGGAACCCGCCCTCGAAGACATCAGCTTTGACGCCAAAGCGGGCGAAACCCTCGCCATCATTGGCGGAACCGGCGCCGGGAAGAGCACCTTATTGAACCTCGTGCCGCGCTTCTTTGACCCCACCCAAGGATCGATTCGTCTCGATGGCGTGGATATTCGCGACATTCCCGTAGCGGTCCTGCGCTCGCATCTGGGGCTCGTTCCACAGCGTGCCAGCCTCTTCAGCGGGTCGGTGCTGGACAACGTGCGCTACGGCAATCTCGATGCCAGTCCTGATGCCGCCGCACACGCGCTCAAGGTAGCGCAGGCTTGGGGATTTGTCAGCGAGCTGGAAGGCGGCCTGGACAGTGCTGTCACCCAAGGCGGCAGCAACCTTTCCGGCGGCCAGCGGCAGCGGCTGGCCATCGCCCGGGCTCTGGTCCGCAAACCCTCCATCTATCTCTTTGACGACAGTTTTTCGGCGCTCGACTATCAAACGGATGCGCTCCTTCGGCGGGAACTGCATCAGGAGACCCGTGACGCCATCGTGATTGTGGTCGCGCAGCGCGTGGCGACAATTATGGATGCGGATCGCATCATTGTTTTAGAAGACGGCCGAATCGCCGGCCAGGGCACCCACCAGGAGCTGATGGAGCGCTCGTCCGTATATCAGGAGATTGTCGCATCTCAGTTGTCACCGGAGGAGATCGCATGAGCGCTGACGACAACAAGAGTTCCCAATCAGGCAACCGCCCGCCTTGGGGCGGTGGAAGGCCCGGACCGGGCGGGTTTGGCCGCGGCGGCCCAGCCGGCTTTGCCATGCCGGTTGAGAAGGCTAAGAACGTCAAAGGAACCCTCCGACGCCTGGTGGGAGAGTTTCGCCCCTATCGGGGCCGCATTGCGGTCGTGGTGGCGGCCGCCATACTCAGCACGGTGTTCAGCATTTGGAGCCCGAAAATATTGGGAAACGCCACCACGGTGCTGTTCCGCGGGTTCATCGCCCGGCTGCGCCATATCCCAGGAGCCGGCGTCAACTTTGGTGCCATTCGTCATGATTTGGCCCTTCTCGGGATTCTCTACCTCATCAGCTCCGGATTCAGCTACGTGCAGCAGTATGTGATGGCCAGTGTGGCGCAGCGCATGGTGTTTCACCTCAGGGCTGAGCTGATGGAGAAGCTGAATCGATTGCCGGTGCGATTCTTTGACACCCATCCCCATGGCGAAGTCCTGAGCCGCTTCGTCAACGACTTTGACAACATCAGCAGCACCCTGCAGCAAAGCCTGACCCAGCTCATCACCGCCATTGTCACCTTTGTCGGGGTGGCCATCATGATGCTGACCATCAGCCCCTTTTTGACCGTGGCCGTTGCCGTTACGCTGCCATTAAGCGCGCTGGTGACCCGCTTCATCGCCGTTCGTTCCCAACGCTATTTCCTCACGCGCCAGCGGCAGTTGGGCGAGATTAACGGCCATATCGAGGAAATGTATACGGGCCACGCCATCATTAAGGCCTATGGACACGAACAGCGATCAATCGCCCATTTTGAGGCCATCAACGAACGATTGTACGAATCCAGTTGGAAGGCTCAATTCATCACGGGCATCATCTTTCCTTTGATGAACGTGATCGGCAACATTGGCTATGTCTTGGTCAGCGTCATCGGTGGTGTTCTGGTGACCCGCGGCGCCATTCAGATCGGGGACATCCAAGCATTCATCCAGTACGCCCGACAATTTTCCCAGCCGATTACCCAGCTTGCCAGCATCTCCAACGTCGTTCAGTCAACCTTGGCATCGGCCGAGCGCATCTTTGAAATTCTAGACCAGCCCGAGGATGCGCGAGAAGATGGGGCCCCAAGCCTTCCCTCCCCCGTCCGAGGGCGGGTCCAATTCCAGAACGTCTCATTTCAGTACCATCCTGATGTCCCGCTGATTCAGAACTTCAGCGTGGACGTCCCGCCCGGCGCCACGGTGGCCATCGTGGGTCCAACGGGGGCAGGAAAGACCACCCTCGTCAATTTGCTGATGCGGTTCTACGATGTGGACGCTGGGCAAATCCTGGTGGACGGCGTCGATATCCAAACCATTCCGCGGCCCCAGCTCCGCAAATTATTCGGCATGGTGCTCCAAGATACGTGGCTCTTTCACGGCACCATTGCGGAGAACATTGCCTACGGCCGCGCTGGGGCCAGCGAAGACCAAATTCTCGCGGCAGCTCGAGCCGCGCATGCCGACCACTTCATTCATACCCTGCCGGATGGCTACAGCACCCTCCTGAACGAGGAGGCTTCCAACATCTCGCAGGGCCAGCGCCAGTTACTGACCATTGCCCGCGCCTTCTTGGCGGACCCGGCCATTCTGATTCTGGATGAGGCCACCTCCAATGTTGACACGCGTACGGAACTGCTCATTCAAGGAGCCATGCGCAATCTGATGGACGGACGCACCAGCTTTGTCATTGCCCACCGCCTTTCGACGGTTCGGGAGGCGGATCTCATCCTGGTGATGGATCACGGCCGTGTGGTGGAACAGGGCACCCATCGCCAATTGATGGCTCAGCACGGTTTTTACCACCAACTCTATCAAAGCCAGTTTCAGGGAGCCGCGGAGGCGCTGGGGTAAGGCGCCTCCGGCCTAAGAGCATCTACACGGAGAGGAGAAAGATTGATGCCCTGGTTGATCCTTGTCACCGGACACCCTGCCAGCGGAAAAACGACGCTCGCCGATGCGCTGGCGCGCGATCTCAATGTGGTCGTGCTTCACCGTGACGCCTTTAAGGAATCACTTTTTGACACGCTAGGGTCTGGAAGTCTTGAGGAATCCAAGTCCTATGGGCGCGCCAGCTGGGCACTGCTTCACTTGGCCGCGCAAGCCGTCATGGCGCGCGGTCTGCCCCTCATTTTGGAGGCGAATTATTCTATCACGCCGGGGCGAGCGGAACTTGCCGGCTTCTTGGAGCGCTACGGCTATGACGTCATGGAGCTAGTCTTGGATGCGCCCGCGGCCGTCCTGGCGACTCGTTACCAGCGGCGCATCCGTGAAGGGCTTCGCCATCCGGGGCACCACGATGACGAACAACTGATGGAGCAAACCCTCAAAATGACCGAGCCATACCAGCCGCTTCGCTTGGGAGGCGCATTTCGCATGATTGACACAAGCCAACCCACCACCCATTACTATCCCGCGCTCGTGGATGACCTCCGCGCCCTTGTCGACGCCGGGGCGTGACAATCGAGTAGGGGCGGGGGACTAACCCGCGCCCTCTCACACCACCGTACGTACCGTTCGGTATACGGCGGTTCATTGCCAGCGTAGACGTGCTGTTTCGTACGAACTCAACAGGCAT
>JAKBXD010000223.1 GCA_021840785.1 Pseudomonadota bacterium | reverse complement strand
CCCGCGTGCGGTTGCCGACGCCCTCCGGGCGTCCACGCTTCCATGGTTTAGGAGCTCTCCACGCGATAACCCATGAGATCGTCACCGTCACGAAGGAAACCTACATTAATCGTGCCCGTGTCGTTGAACTCTTCGAGAAACGGGCCACTCGATTCCACGATCATCCCATCACCGTCGTGCTCGACCATGCGCGGTACCAGCGCCATCATCATGTCATGGCGGAGGCGGAACGCCTCCATATCACGCTCTTCACGCTCTTGTGGTTGCCGACTTCCTCGCCCCACTTGAATCTCATTGAGCGACTTGGGAAACTCGTCAAAGCCGAGTGCCTCCATGGTCGCTATGATCCCTCGTTTAAACCCTTCAAAGAAGCGATCGTGAAAACCTTGGAAAACCAGGATTCGGATTTTCAACACCAATTAACGTCCTTGTTAACCCTGAAATTTCAACTCTTCGATAACGCGGCCTAATCGTTAAGGGTCGTCCGCGAGGAGTATAATCGGCAACGTCTGCATAGTGCACTGGGTTACCGCACCCCGCACGCGGTGTTGACCGCTGCGTTGCCCCCATCCGCGCACGGGGTGGACGACCAGAAGGTGGGAAATGTGCCATCACGAGGCAGAGGAAACGAATTTAAGGTGTGCACGCTATTGACATAAGTCCAGCCGAAAGCCAGTTGATCGCCGATAACGTCTGGCGCTGGCAGCTCAATCGGATGGAACAAGCCAGGTTAATCAAGCGGCTTAAGGAACGGGCAGGGATTCGCCAGGGTTCCCGGTTGACTTCGGTAAATTTTACCGACCTGTGCAATTTAACGCACTAAAGCGCGTTCTGAAATCGGCCTAGCAGACGCTGACCGACCGATGGGCGACTCAGGTGTTCGCCGAGCGGGGATTTACCCCGGAAGGGCAGCCCGCGTCGGTCACTCCGCCGAACCCGGCAGATCCGGCCAGGCGTTTGCCTCAGACGACCATCGACCAGGCGGTGGCACGCTATCATTATGACAAGGCGACGGCCTTTCGCATCGACGACCTGGCCGCCACCGCATTTTATGAGAACCCGACCCACACGATGAATGTGTCCATGGATGACGTGGGGGTGAAAAAACAGAAATCCTCCGGGCGCGCTCCTCATACCCCTGCGGAAGATCATCGGGAATATGTCCACAACACGATTGCTCATGTGGAATCCCCTCGCGATCATTATTTGCTCAACGGTCTAGGGACCGACGCCGTCTCTTTATAGGAAACGTACTCACTGCGCTCAATATTTTGCATTGTTAACGGAGCACATTCGTGCTGACTTCACTCGGCGCTATTACTACGTCACCAGGTGCCTGTGGAATAGCCAGCGAGGCAAGGAGGAGCGGTAGTTGGTATGGGTACCCCAGTCCATGAACCATTGTAACGATCGGGAAGCGAGATCCAATCTTCCTCCGAATATAAGCAGGGCGCCACCAATAATGTCGCTCTGGCTCGAACCACAAGGCGTTTGATTGGCCAAAGAAATCTCGGAGGGTGGAATATTCGATCGATTCTAGCTCTCCGAGATCGTCAGGGTATCCAATCGTTGCGAGGCGTTTAACGTCCGTACAACTCCTCAATGCCTGAATTGTCCACTGTACCATTCTGGTGCGCCCGTTGGTGGCAGAAACATCTGTTCTTTGACTCGCTACGTCTTTGCCATTTCCTCGTTGAGCATCGTTCCAATGTTCACGTGATCACTTCTCCCATCGATCGACCGTATGGTCGGAAATCCGAGCGGTTATCCCGCCGATTGCTGCTTTTCTGTCGTGGTGTCAGGCAATCCAAAAAACATCGTGGTAGCCAGGGCGATGATGGCGCCTGCGCCGAAAAACACGGTGCTCATCGAGACAACACTCGAGACCAAGCCGGTCAGAACGGCGCTGAGTGGCATCATTCCGTTGGTCAGGGCGGCAAGCGTGCCGAAGCTTCGTCCCAGTAACTCGGAAGGTACGCTTTGCTGGAGGAAGACGCTAATCCCCATGCTCAATAGTCCCGAGAATGTTCCCAGCACTAAGTAGATTAATAAGTCCGGCCACAGAAACGGAATTTGGGAGAAGATGATAATGAGAAGGCCGGATCCCAGGAGGGTAATCACCGTGAGGCGCGGGATCGCAATCCGTGTCGCCAGCGTGCCAAACAGAGTTCCCGCGATGAGATTTCCACCGGCAAAGACCAAACCAAATACCCCAAAATAGAAGGCGCCAAGGTGCAACACTTGACGTACCCACACGACTTCGAACGCCATAAGACTCCCGGAACCGAATCCGGAAATCATACCGGCTAATACAATACGGCGCAAAAACACATGATGCCAAATGAGGTCCCATCCTTCCACAAGTTGTGGCCAGAATCGCCGGAATTCGCGACGGGTCGGATCCGGTGGTTCCTCGGTCCTAACAGGAGGTTGAGGCGCTCGAATCCACCTCAAGGTCACGACCGACACAAGAAAGGAGAGTCCGTTAAGTCCAAACACCGCCACCGGGCCGAGCACGCTAATAATCCAACCCCCTATGGGCGTGCCTAACAACGTAGAAGTGGTGGAGACGACGGAGTAAACCCCATTGGCGCTCGGTATATCCGTGGAATCGACAATTTGTTGTAGGAACGCGATGGACGCTGGACCGAAGACCGTACTCACCAGGCCCGATATGATCACGAGACCGATGACCTCAACCACCGAAAGCGCGTGAATGACCGCCAGAGCGACCAACAAGCCCATCAGCACTCCGCGGATGATGTCGGCCACAATGAGCGTGCGGCGTCGATTCCAACGGTCGACGTACACGCCGGAGACCAGCATGGCCATGCCAACCGCCGATCCCACAGCGCTCACCAACCCTAAATCGGCACGGCTATGGGTCAAGTTTAGGACGAGCCAGGAGATCGCCATCCCGTTCATCGCATTACCCACCTGCGAGACGCCTTGACCACCAACCAAGATGGCTAGGGAGCGATTCCGTAAGATCACAGACTTTGCCACATCATCAGTCTCCTTGTGAAGATACAATCAACCCATTAGGATAGCAATTCGTTCAACAAAAAATTGGGGTTATCGCCCCCTTGGGATAGCCTATGTAGAAACTCAAATCGGATGCGATAAGAAGTTTGGTCGAAGACGTCCACGTTGTTCATCATCTCCTTGTCCCGTCAATGATGGGCACAGCCGTCCCGACGGAGCAACCGCACAAGAAGTAAGGCAACTGCTGTTTGTTCGCTTTATCCCCAATCGTGCCGGAACCTCACGGCGTATTCGTCCCCGTATCTACGCTAGCGTTAGTCTAGGGACCGCCATCAGCTTCTTGACTCTCGCTGAAATCCTGAACGACGATTCATTGGCGTCTTAACCAGTAGAGGGGTCGGCGCCTTTGATTGGCGATGGCGAGAATCCGGAGATCCCCATTCTCTACAGAGTACATGACTGAATAGGGGAACCGCCGCACCCGTTTGCTTCGCACGACACCACCGACTCGCCATCGGGTTTTCGTGAATTTCATCCATCGCCGTCTCGATGGCCTGCAGGAACGTGCTCCCCAGCCTGGCTCGTTGGCTTTCGTAATACAACGGTTCCATTTCCGAGGCCGGATGAGACGTCACGCGCATCTCATCCACCGAGGCGTTCCCGGATCTCCCGGAAGACGTCCGTGGCGGATCGACCCAAGGTCGTA
>JAKBXD010000018.1 GCA_021840785.1 Pseudomonadota bacterium | reverse complement strand
GCCTTTTCCCATGTCCATCTATGACAACATTGCCTTTGGCATCAAGCTCTATGAAAAATTGCGCAAGGTAGAGATGGACGAGCGGGTGGAACAGGCGTTGCGTCAGGCGGCCCTTTGGGAAGAGGTGAAGGATAAGCTCAAGACGAGTGGGCTGGGGTTGTCCGGCGGCCAGCAGCAACGCCTGTGTATTGCGCGTGCGGTTGCGGTGCAACCAGAAGTGATCTTGCTGGATGAGCCGACCTCGGCGCTGGACCCTATCGCCACCCTCAAGATTGAAGAGCTGGTGAGTGAATTGCGGAATCAGTTTACGATTCTGATCGTCACTCACAACATGCAGCAAGCGGCACGTGTCTCTGATTATACGGCATTTATGTATATCGGAGAAATGGTGGAGTTCGGGTCTACCAATCAGTTGTTCACCAATCCCAGTAAAAAACAGACGGAAGACTACATCACGGGTCGCTACGGTTAAGGAGTGCAGCTATGGACAAAGAACCACATATTTCCCGGCGTTTTGAGGATGAACTCCATGAGGTCCACGCTTTAGTGCTCGCCATGGGGGGCGTGGTGGAAGAGCAGATCACGAATGCCGTCAAGGCACTGCAGGAGTCCGATGCCGAATTGGCCCGTGAGGTGATTGGCCGTGACCATGAGGTGAATGGTTATGAGGTGCGTATTGAGGAGGAGTGTATCAATATACTGGCTATGCGCCAGCCTGCCGCCAGTGATCTGCGTTTGGTGATGACCCTGATCAAGACTATCGCGGATCTGGAACGTATGGGAGACAAAGCCAGTAAAATTGCCGACATGGCCCTGGCCATGGGACACGGTGCGCGTAATGCCAATCCAGCCTTTCTCAGAGATGTGGGCGTTATGGCCGACTATGCCCTGAATATGTTGCGCCGCGCCATGGATGCTCTGGCCCGTGCGGATGCGGAGGAAGCCATCGCCGTCGCCAAAGGCGATGAAGTGCTCAATCAGGAATACCGTTCTGCCCTGCGCCGCCTGATCACTTACATGATGGAGGATCCGCGCACCATCACCCCAGCCATTGATGCCCTTTTTATTGCCAAGGCGATTGAGCGTATAGGTGACCATGCCCGGAACATCTGCGAATATGTTATTTACCTTGCCAAAGGAAAAAATGTCCGACATCTTCCGCTAGACGAGGTAGAACAAAGCATCCAGGGGAAATAGCCATGGCGGAACCCACAGCCACAGCAGAACTCACCAATTTTCTGGCGGCGGTGGATTTGGGTTCCAACTCCTTTCATATGGTTGTTGCGGAAGAGATTGGCTCTGATATCCGTCTGCATGATCGTTTGCGCGAAGGCGTTCGTTTGGCAGCGGGCTTGCGCGATGACGGTAGTCTTGATCCTGCGGTGGAGCAGCGCGCACTGGATTGCCTGGCTCGCTTCGGGCAGCGTCTGCGTGGTATCCGCCCGGAGCGGGTGCGGGTGATCGGCACGAATACCTTGCGCCATGCAAAGGCCGCAGAAGGCTTTGTGCATGCCATTGAAGCGACGCTCGGATACCCGTTGGAAATCGTGGCCGGTCGTGAAGAAGCCCGTCTGGTCTACCTGGGCGTTGCGCATAGCCTCGCGGTAGATGCGAATGAGCGGCGCCTGGTTGCGGATATCGGGGGGGGGAGTACCGAATTGATTGCGGGCCGGGGTTTCACCCCCAATCTGCGGGAGAGCCTGCACTTTGGCTGTGTGGCTTCTACCCGTGCCTATTTTCCCGAAGAGCTGATTACGGTGGCTGCTTGTGAGCGTCTCGAAAAGCGGGTGCGCATGGCGCTAGAACCCATGCTCGATGATTTTCTCCGCCACGGTTGGGATCAGGCGGTGGGTTCTTCGGGTACCATTAAGGCAATTGCTCGTATCCTCGCGGAGAATGGTCAGGGTTCGCGCATCACCCATGTCGGCATGCACTGGCTGCGTGAGCAAATGATACGCCTCGGTTCAGTGTCTGCGCTGACTCAGCTTAGAGGCCTGAAGGCGGATCGTGCCGCCGTTTTTCCGGGTGGCTTCATCATTCTCTTCGCGCTCTTCGAGTCCTTGCGTCTGCAGGAAATACGTTTTTCTGAGGGTGCTTTGCGCGAGGGGGCTATTTATGACCTGCTCGGGCGCATCCATCAGGAAGACACCCGGGAGATGAGCATCCGTGGTCTCCAGGAACGCTTTCACAGCCAGGTGCAGCGTAATCAGGGTGTGGCCCGGTGGGCAGAACACTTCTTTATGACAGCAGCCGCATCCTGGCCACTCCATGACGGGCATCGGCAATGGTTGCATTGGGCGGCTCTGACCCATGATATTGGCCTCGACATCGCCCATTCTGGATTTCACAAGCATGGTGAATATGTCTGGCGGAATGCCGATATTGCGGGATTTTCCCGTCGTGAGCAGGGTGTTGTTGCCGCACTTGTGCGTACTCAGCGCAAACGCTTGCCGAGCCTTGTCCAATTGCGTGCCCTGGGCATCGCGGCTGAAGATGTGGTGGCGTTGCAGCAACTGGCGGTCCTGCTACGCTTGGCTATCCTTTTTCATCGGGGCACGGCGCCGCTGGCGACACCTCCGGGTTTGACCGTGTCTGGTAAAAAACTGCTGCTGGCGTTGCCGCCGCAATGGTCGACAGAAATGCCGCTGATGGCTGCCGATCTGGAGCAGGAGCAGGAATGGGTCACGCCGGATTTTCATCTGCAATGGTAATCCGTTAAACCATTTTTTTAGCGACGCGAGGCGCGGGGTACGCATGTCAGAAGGTTTTGCTCACCTGGCCCTCATTACGGAAACCTATCCGCCAGAGGTGAACGGCGTAGCCCATACGCTGCAGCACATGGTAGAGAATCTCCGCGAGCGCGGTTATCGGGTCACCGTGTTACGCCCGCAGCAGGCGGGTGAAAGGGCAGGGAGTGATCTGTTGCGAGCCCTGTCTTTACCCTTCTATCCGCAGGTACGGGTGGGATACTGCCGACCTGGCTATATCGCTCAGCGGTTGCGAGTCTTGCGCCCAGATCTGGTACATATTGCTACGGAAGGCCCACTGGGTCTCGCCGGACTGTGGGCGGCCCGGCACCTTAAAATTCCCGTGGTGAGCAGTTTTCACACAAATTTTGACGGCTATGCCCGGTATTACCGTCTGCAATTTCTGCAGGGGCTGGTGTTGCGCTATCTCCGTAGTTTCCACAATGCCACCCGCAAAACCCTGGTACCCAGTCGGGGGACTTTCGTCCATCTGCGGGCGCAAGGGTTCCTGAACCTTGCCATGTGGCGACGCGGCGTGGATACGGTGCTCTTCAATCCGCGCTGGCGCAGCACAGAGCTACGCGCGCAACTTGGGTTGGATGGGGACGATGCGCTGTTGATTTATGTTGGGCGTCTGGCTCATGAAAAAAATATACCTGTTTTAATGAACGCTTACGAACACTTGCGGGAAACTTGGCGGGGGCCGGGCAGATTGCATCTCGCCCTGATCGGAGACGGGCCTCTGGCGGCCAGTCTCACCCGGCTGCGCCTCGCTGGTTTTTCCCTAGAGGGCATACAAAAAGGTGAGAATCTGGCGCGATGGTATGCCAGTGCGGACTTGTTCTGTTTCCCTTCCTGTAGTGAGACTTTTGGTAACGTCGTGCTGGAAGCTATGGCCAGTGCCCTGCCGGTACTGGCCTATGACACCTCCGGCGTCAATGAACATTTCCGTTCGCCAGATGAAGGTGTTCTGCTGCCCTTGGAGAGTGATTTTGCCGGTGCCATAAGTAATCTGCTTATGGATCGCGTGCGTTTACGGGAAATGGGCCAGCGTGCCCGGCAACGCGCAGAAGGACAAACCTGGACACATATTTTCGATGCGCTCCTCGGAGAGTACCGGAATAGCCTGGAGAAAATTTCTTGAGCCGCCCTAAAACCCAATTTGTGTCTGCAGCACCTTTGCTATCGTTGCGCAGCTCGGAAACGCTTCTGGCAGAAAGGGGGAGGATGCAATCATTGATGTGATCAACGAGGTGCTGAGCTGGTTGCATCTTCAACCCATTACGTTAGCGGTGATTATTGCCTTCCTGCGCCAGTATGGTTACTGGATCCTCTTTGTTGGCACCCTGCTGGAAGGGGAGGCTGTGGTGATTGTTGCCGGTGCCCTGGCGCATGCCGGCGTCCTGGATCTTCGCATGGTGATATTCATCTCCTGGTTGGGCAGTACCCTCAACGATCAGGTGCTTTACCAGCTCGGTTATCGTTATGGTGAACACCTGCTGAATATTCTGCCGCGCTTTCTGCGCCGCCATATAAATCAGGCTGAAATCTTGATTCGTCGCTTCGGTGACTGGGTGACATTGTTGTTCCGCTTCATTTATGGCACACGTACCATCACTCCCATCCTCTTGGGAGTGCACCGCTACCCGGTACGCCGCTATTTATGGATGAATCCGCTGGCGGCAGCGGTATGGGCGGCGGCCATCGCCGGGGTCGGTTATGTCCTCGGCGCCTCACTGCAGAGCTTGTTGCAAGGCGTTCAGCATGTGCAGATCATGCTGCTGCTGTTATTGATTGCGGGGGTGGGGGGGTATTGGTGGTGGCATCGGCATGGTGAATAACGTGCTGTGGCCACATCATGGCGGGTAAGACGGGCACCGCATGCGCTGAACTGCATGGCGATTTGCTAGAGAGCCCGGTTTTATGCTAAAAAGCGCTGGGCTTCGGCCTAAATACTCACACACACCGATCCAGGTCAGCTGGGTGTCCGCGAGGATGGCTGCTTGAGGTGTGTGGCGGATCATAACCCTTGAAAACTGGAGAAACCCTTATGAGCAGCAATGTAACCATGCGCGCCCTATTGGAAGCTGGCGTCCACTTTGGTCATCAATCCCGTTACTGGCATCCGAAGATGGCGCCGTATCTCTTTGGTGAGCGTAACCGCATTCACATTATCAACCTTGAGCATACCCTGCCGATGCTGCGCACCGCGCTGAGCTTTGTTGAGCAGATTTCCCGCAAGCATGGCCGTATCCTTTTCGTCGGCACCAAGCGCCAGGCACGCGAGGCGGTCGAGCAGGAGGCCCGCCGCAGCAACGCCTTCTTTGTCAATCAGCGCTGGTTAGGTGGTACCCTGACGAATTTTAAGACCATCCGTCAATCGATTCGCCGCCTTGACGAACTGGATCAGATGGCCGCCGACGGCACCATGGAAAAGCTGACCAAGAAGGAAGCGCTCACCCTGACCCGCGAGCGCGACAAGCTGGAGCGTAGCCTCGGCGGTATCAAAGACATGAACGGTCTGCCGGACGCTATTTTTGTGATTGATGTCGGTCATGAAAATATTGCCGTGTTGGAAGCTCGAAAGTTGGGTATCCCGGTGATCGGCGTGGTGGACAGCAACTGTGATCCACTGCTTATCGACTATCCCATCCCCGGTAAGGACGACGCCTCCCGCGCCATTCGTCGGTGTGCCTCGCTGGTAGCCGATGCCATTCTCGATGGTCGTCAGGGTGGTGAATCTGCGCTGCTCGACGAATTTGTTGAGGTGGACGAAGAAACGATCGAAATCGGCGCCGACTAGAGCATTCACCAGAATCTTAAGGAGCTTTCATGGCTATCAGTGCACAACAGGTCAAAGAACTACGCGAGCGCACCGGCGCTGGCATGATGGAATGTAAAACGGTGCTGACCGAAGCCGATGGTGATTTGGAGGCCGCTATCGACCTCCTGCGCGCGCGCGGTCTGGCCAAGGCCGATAAAAAGGCGGGTCGGGTCGCTGCGGAGGGGGTCATCGTCGTGGCCCTTAGTAGCGACCAAAAACGGGGCATCGTGCTCGAAGTGAACTGTGAAACCGATTTTGTGGCCAAAAATGAAGATTTCCTGGCCCTGGCGAAGGATTGCGCCGACCAGGCTTTGGCGCATGGATTCAAGGAGGCGGATGCCTTACTGACCGATGCGGGTGTGGAAGAGCGTCGCAAGGGATTGGTCAGCAAGCTTGGCGAGAACATCAGTTTGCGCCGTCTGCAACATCTGCAGGTCGAGGAGGGTGTGATCGGTGCCTATGTTCACGGCAGCCGCATCGGTGTGCTTGTAGCCTTGGAAGGTCAGGCAGCTACCAGCGAACTCGGTCGTGATGTGGCCATGCATGTGGCGGCAGCCCGTCCCGAGGTGATCCACCCCAGTCAGGTTTCTCCCGAGCGTCTGGCCCGTGAGAAGGACATTCTCATTGCCCAGGCGGCAGACAGTGGTAAGCCTGCTGACATTATTGAGAAGATGATCTCTGGACGTCTGAATAAACTGCTCAATGAAATCGCGCTCACCGGACAGCCTTTCGTCAAAGATCCCGACCGCAGCGTCGGTCAACTGGTGCAGGGTTTTCCCGGCGTCGAAGTGCTGGAGTTCGTGCGTTTCGAGGTGGGAGAAGGGATCGAGAAGGCCCCCGCCACGGATTTTGCCACCGAGGTTATGGCGCAAGTCCGGGGGTCCTGAATGACAGCGCCCTTGTACTCCCGCATTCTCCTCAAGCTGAGCGGGGAGGCACTCATGGGCGACGGTCAGTATGGTGTGGACCGTGAGGTTGTGCAGCGTATGGCACGGGAAATCAAGGACGTCTCTGATACCGGAGTACAGATTGCCATCGTGATTGGTGGTGGCAATATTTTCCGGGGCATGGCCAAGGCGGCTGAAGGCATGGACCGCGCCACCGCCGACTATATGGGCATGCTGGCGACGGTCATGAACGCGCTTGCCGTGCAGGATGCCCTGGAACATCTGGGTTTGCCAACCCGGGTGTTGTCGGCGTTGCATATTGAGCAAGTGGCGGAGCCTTATATCCGGCGGCGGGCCATTCGTCATCTGGAGAAGGGGCGAGTCGTGATTTTTGGTGCCGGTACCGGTAATCCCTTTTTCACTACCGATACGGCGGCCAGTCTGCGTGCCGTGGAGATCAATGCCGAGGTGGTGCTCAAGGGAACGAAGGTCGATGGCGTGTATACCGATGATCCGGTTACTCACCCTGAGGCCATGCGCTACCGGGAACTGTCCTATGGCCAGGTGTTAGAGCAGAATCTGCAGGTTATGGATGCAACGGCCATCACCCTTTGCCGTGATAACGACATGCCGATCATCGTTTTTTCCATCAATAAATCCGGCGCTTTGATGCGGGTGATGCTGGGTGAAGAGGAAGGCACTTCCGTGCGCAGAGAGATTGCATGAGTATTCAAGAGATTAAAAAAGATTCCGAAACCCGGATGAAGAAGAGCATCGAGTCCCTGAAGGGGGAACTCACCCGACTGCGGACGGGCCGGGCCAGTGCCGGCCTGCTTGACCATGTGCAATTGGACTATTATGGGTCACCGACACCCTTGGCGCAGGTTGCTTCGGTTTCGGTCGCCGATGCTCGGTCGCTGCTGGTCACGCCGTGGGAAAAAAATCTGATTCCCAAGATTGATAAGGCGATCCGTGACGCCGGCCTAGGGCTGAATCCGGTGGCGGGTTCGGATAATGTGCGGGTTCCACTGCCCGCACTCTCCGAAGAACGCCGCAAGGAAATGGTCAAAGTGGTTCGGCAGGAGGGTGAGGGGGCGCGTGTGGCCATTCGCAATATTCGTCGCGACGGCATTTCTCAGGTCAAAGAACTGCACAAGCAGAAAACTATTTCGGAAGACGAAGCACGGCGCGCCGAGGAAGAATTTCAGAAACTGACGGACCGTTTTATCGATGAGGTGGACGCGGTAGTGGAGGCCAAGGAAGCTGACCTCATGGAGGTCTGACTCATGCCTTGCGCTGATGAAACCGTGCTCGCTTTGCCACGTCATGTTGCCGTCATTATGGATGGCAACGGTCGCTGGGCTCACCGCCAGTGTTTGCCGCGGGTGGCCGGCCATCGGCGCGGTGCGGAAGTGGTGCGGGAAATGGTGCAGTCCTGCGTGGATATCGGTATTCCTTACCTGACGCTTTTTGCCTTCAGCACCGAAAACTGGCGGCGTCCAGCCCTCGAAGTACGTTTGCTGATGAATCTCTTCCGTCTTTTATTACGGCGAGAAGTCCGTAAACTCCATGAGAATGGCGTTCGCCTGTGTATCATCGGTGATCGCAGTGCATTGGAGCGTGACATACGGCAGCTCATCGAAGAGGCTGAGGTGCTCACCTGCAACAACAAGCGACTCCAGCTCAATCTTGCGGTGAATTATGGCGGACGTTGGGATATTACGCAGGCAGCATGCGCGGCCATGGCGGCAATACAGGCGGGAGAATTCGCCCTCGAAGACCTCTCTGAGGCACATATTGCCCGATATCTCAGCCTGGCGGATATCGCCGAGCCCGATCTGCTGATTCGTACCGGTGGCGAAGAGCGCATCAGCAATTTCCTGGTTTGGCAGTTGGCTTATACCGAGTTTTATTTTTGTGATACGCTTTGGCCGGATTTTGACCGTACGGCTTTGGAGCACGCCCTGCATTCTTTCGCACATCGGCAACGGCGCTTTGGACGTACGGGTGATCAGGTGCTGGAGGGCGATTGCTTCGCCAGAGACTGATTACGGCCTCCCTATTATTCCTGCTGATTCTTGTGCTGATTTTTTGGGCACCTTATTGGGTTTTTCTTGTTTTTCTCATGTTGCTGGCGTTCCTGGCAGGACAGGAGTGGGGGCATCTCAGTTTGATAGCCTGGCCAAACGGACTGGCCTTGATATTGGCGACACTGCTTCCGATGCTCATCTTCTCGCAGCATCTTCCCTGGTCCGCGTTGGCACAGGGCAGCGTGATCTGGTGGGCACTGCTTGCGGCGTTGCTGATGCTGATGCGACCTTCTCGGTTACCCGAGGCCGCGGCCTGGCAGCGCACGGTGAGCGCCATGGCGATCTTTCCTGTGCTTTTGCCTGCCTTGCTGTTCAGTTTGTCCCTCCAGCAACGTGCCCCACGATTTTTGTTATGGGTGATTCTGATCATCAGTGTGGATGACGTGAGTGCGATGATTTTTGGTAAAATCTGGGGGCGTCATCCATTAGTGCCACGTATCAGCCCTGGCAAGACTTGGGAGGGCTTGCTGGGCGGCTTGCTTGCCAGCGCCATTATGGGCACACTGGGCGCTTGGATGTTGGTAGGCGCGGCAGTCTCGAGCCTTCGTTCCGGCGCCGTTTTGGGCTTGATTACGGGCATCTTCGCGGTCTTGGGCGATCTTGCCGAGAGTTTTCTGAAACGCCGCGCCAATTGCAAAGATAGTGGCCAGTTGTTGCCAGGACACGGTGGCTTGCTGGATCGCTTGGACAGCATGAGTGCGGGTATTCCGGTGTTTGTAGCCGGGCTTTATTATCTGGGTTGGTGGAAATGACACGCGGCATCTGCATACTCGGGGCTACAGGCTCCATCGGCAAGAGCACCCTGGATGTGGTATCGCGCCACCCCGATCAATTCCGGATCGTTGCGCTTACCGGTAATCATCGTGTCGCTGCAATGCAGGCACTCTGTGAGCAGCATCACCCTGAACTGGTGGTGATGGCCGCTCCGGAGGCCGCGCAGCAGTTGCGCGTTGCCCTCGGTGATGCGGGTTTGAAGCATATCCGTGTGGAAAGCGGTCGGGAGGCATTGGCAGAGGCAGCGCGTATGCCAGGTGTCGATGAAGTGATGGCGGCTATCGTGGGCGCCGCCGGCTTGTTACCGACCCTGGCGGCGGTGGAGTCTGGCAAAAAAGTCTATCTGGCCAACAAAGAATGCCTGGTAATGGCGGGTAGCCTGTTCATGGAGCGGGTGCGGCATCATCAGGTGACGCTGCTCCCCATCGACAGTGAGCACAATGCTGTATTCCAGTGCTTTGCCGAAGGCAAAGGCGTGCGCCGCATTCTGCTGACCGCCTCCGGGGGACCCTTTCGGGCCTGGCCTGTCGAGCGTCTGGCGGCGGTAACGCCGGATCAGGCCTGCGCCCATCCCAACTGGGTTATGGGCCGGAAAATTTCCGTAGACTCCGCGACCATGATGAACAAGGGGTTGGAGGTCATTGAAGCGCATTGGCTCTTTAATCTCCCGGCATCCCAGATTGATGTATTGATCCACCCGCAGAGCATCATCCATTCCATGGTGGAGTACGTGGATGGCTCCGTGCTGGCGCAACTGGGTAACCCCGATATGCGCACCCCTATTGCCCATGCTCTGGCTTATCCGGAGCGCATGGAAAGCGGGGTTTCATCGCTGGATCTGGCGCGTGGGCCGGACCTGCAGTTCGAAGCGCCGGACTTGCAGCGTTTTCCCTGTTTGGCTTTGGCGTTCAATGCGTTGAAGGTTGGCGGTGCCGCAGCGACCGTGCTCAATGCGGCTAATGAGATGGCGGTACAGGCCTTCCTGGAGGGTACCCTGCCGTTTTCCCGTATCGCAGCCGTCGTTGAAGACACGCTCAGCGAATTACAGCCTGCCGCTCCCGATCATCTGGATGCTGTGCTGGCCGTTGATCAACTCGCACGGGAAGCCGCAGTCCGCCATCTTCGTCGGCACAGGTCGGGTATGCAGTGATTTTCCTGAGCACAAATGCAGATTTTTGAGACCATAGGAGCCTTTATTCTGGCTATCGGTATCCTCGTGCTGATCCACGAATCGGGTCATTTCGCGGTCGCCAAATCCATGGGTGTCAAAATACTCAAGTTCAGCATCGGCTTTGGGCCGACACTGATCAGCCGCCGTTGGGGACGGGATCAGACGGAGTATGTGATTGCCGCACTTCCTCTGGGTGGCTACGTCAAAATGCTCGGCGAACAGGAGGGTGAGCCGGTCTCGGTTGAAGACCGTAAACGAGCCTTTGATAAGCTCCCACCCGGTAAACGTTTTTTGATTGCCCTGGCGGGACCGCTGGCTAACCTCTTGTTTGCGGTCGTGGCCTATGCGGGGGTGGCGTGGCTCGGTATCCCGGGATTGGCACCCATCGTTGGTCTGGTTCAGGACCATTCTCTTGCGGCTCAGGCGCAATTGCAGCCGGGGGAACGTATAGCGATGATCGATGGGCGGCGTGTCTATACCTGGGAGGATGTGCGCATGAGGCTCCTCTCCGCGGCGATTGCACGCACTCCGGTGACCTTGCAGACGACGCGCGGTGACGGTGCTCGAGTGATGATCCACATGCTGCCTCTGCAGACGCTTACCGCTGATGCTGTAGGGCCAGGCTTTATCAGTAAAGTCATCGGGATGGAACCTTACCTGCCCGCTGTCATCGGTGCTGTAGAGCCGCATGGCCCGGCCCATCTGGCCGGCTTGCGGGCAGGAGACCGCATAGTTGCCATCGATGGTCACAGGGTCTCCGGCTGGGAGGGCTTGGCCCGGTATGTCGAATCGCACCCCGATAAAGTGATTCAGCTGCGTTATGTGACGGCGCAAGGACTCGCAAAAGCCGTAAGTCTCACCCCACAGATGTTTCTCGACAAGGCCGGAAAGCCGATAGGCCGTATCGGCATCATCATGGCACCTCTCCCCAAAAATCTGATCGTCCTGCGCGAGCGAGGTCCCCTGGAGGGCTTGATCTATGGGGTGCGAACCACGTGGCAAATGTCGCGTATGACCGTGGAGATGATCATGCGTATGGTGCAGGGTTTTGTATCCCCGGATAATATCAGTGGTCCGCTTGCCATCGCGGAGTTTGCCGGGCAGTCGGCGCAAGCTGGTCTGGCGCCATTTTTGTCTTTTCTCGGGCTGATTAGTATCAGCCTGGGGGTACTTAATCTTCTACCCATTCCGATTCTGGATGGGGGCCATCTGGTGTTTTACGCCGTGGAGATGGTGCGTGGTAAAGCACTTCCTGCGGTGGTGGTGCAAAAAGCGCAGCAGATCGGTATAGTGCTGCTTCTGATGCTTATGTCCTTCGCCTTCTACAATGATATTATGAGATTGTTGACACCGTGAAAAAATTCAGCCTCAGTTCGGCATCCCCCGTTTTTCTCGCCGCGAGTGTGGCTTGTGTTAGCGCCGTTTGGGCGGCACCAGCCTGGGCATTTACGCCCTTCACGGTCAAGAATATAGAAATTCGTGGTCTGGAGCATATCGCGCCAGGTACGGTCTACAACTACCTGCCTATCCATATCGGCGAGCAGGTGGATGACCAGAAGGCGCAGCAGGCCATCAAGGATCTCTATTCCACGGGATTCTTCAAGGATGTGACCATTGCCCGTTCTGACGACAATCTTCTGGTCATCGTGCAGGAGCGGCCCATCATTTCCAGCATCAAGATGGAGGGTATCAAGGCCTTTTCCAAGAGCGAGGTGAATGGCACGCTCAAAGGTGTCGGTCTGGTGGAAAGGCATATCTTCAATCGCTCGATTCTTGATCAGGTGGTGCATGGTCTGCAGGAACAGTATGAAGGCATGGGCTATTACAATGCCAAAATTCATGCGCGAGTAATAAAGTTGCCGCGCAATCGGGTGGCCATCCATATTGACGCAAAGGAAGGCGAGCAGGCGACCATCAAGCAGGTGACCATTGTCGGTAATCATGCCTTCAGTGAAAGCCGTCTGCGCGGCCTTTTCAGCATCGGCGCGCCGGATGCGTTTTCCTTCTTTAGCAAAAACAATCGTTATTCCCGTGAAAAACTTATGAAAGGCCTGGAGAAACTCCACAATTATTATCTGGATCGGGGTTATCTGAATTTTGATGTCGAATCGAGTCAGGTGCAGGTAACGCCGGATCGGCGCTTTGTGTATATCACGGTCAATGTGCATGAAGGGAGTCTCTATCATATCCAGTCGGTGCATCTGAGTGGTGATTTGGTCGTGCCAAAGCCGGAACTCGAAAAACTGATGGAGATCCGGGCGGGCGACGTGTTTTCCCGAGCCAAGATCAATGACACCAATAGTGCCATTGCGGAAAAGCTGGGAAACCTGGGCTACGCTTTCGCCAATACCACGCCAGTGCCCAAAGTGGACGCAAAAACCCACGAAGTGGCTCTGAATTTTGAGGTGAACCCAGGTCGTAAGGTCTATATACGCCGCATTGAAATCACTGGTAATGACAAAAGCCGGGACTATGTGGTTCGGCGTCAATTCCGGCAGATGGAAGGCGCGCTTTATGACGGCGCGCTGATCCGGCGCTCCAAGCTGCGTCTGCAGCAGACCGGTTTTTACGACAAGATCAACACCAAAACCGTACCCGTTCCGGGGCATCCTGATCAATTGGATCTGGATGTCGATGTGAGCGAAAGGCCGACGGGTAGTTTTAGTATTGGTGTTGGTTACTCCAATGCCCAGGGTATCCTGTTCAATGGTTCGATCAGTCAAAACAATTTTATGGGTACGGGTAACGCGCTGTCTTTCTCGGCGAATGTGGGTGGTTTGGGGACGGCGTACAATCTCTCCTTTACAGACCCGTATGTTACGCCGGACGGCATCAGTCTCGGCTTCAGCCTATATCGGAACAACACCAATCTTTCCATTCTGTCCGTAGCCCCTTATCAGGAAATTGATTACGGCGGAACTGCCACGCTGGGTATTCCAGTGATGCAGTATATCTATGATTATATGTCGTTGGGTTTCAGTAATACGACAATTAATCTCTTTGCTAATCCGCCAGCAATTTACTCCCAATATGTCCAGACATTTGGTAACACAGCCACAGCGCTGACGGTTGGAAATGCCCTGACTTTTGACAGCCGGAATTCACCGATATTTCCCACCAAAGGTTTCTACGGAAGTCTGGCGCTGAAGGCTGCGGTGCCCCCCGCGAAACTGCGCTGGTATAAGGCGGAGATTAAAGCGGACTATTATCATCCCATTACTTCCTGGCTGACGGGTGGATTGAGTGGGCGCTATGGCTTTATCAACGGCTATGGCGGGTTAAGTGTGCCATTCTTTAATAACTACTATATGGGCGGTCCGACCACCTTGCCGGGTTACCAGACCTATTCGTTGGGACCACAAGTGGGTGGCTACCCCGTAGGCGGCACTCGCGAGTTGCTGTTTAATGCCAGCCTGTATTTCCCGCTTCCGGGTCTCGCAGATAATAATAATTTCCGGATGTCTCTGTTTGCGGCCAGCGGATGGGTTTATGGTGTTAACTCGGATGCCAGTGGAAATAACTACTCATACAACAATCAGTATTTCCCGAGTTTGGGCCAAATGCGGACGACGGTGGGTGTCGGTTTCCTGTGGATCAGTCCGATGGGACCTCTGCGCCTGTCTCTCGCCGTACCACTCAATAGGCATCCGAACGATTTGACCCAGCCTTTGCAGTTCACCGTGGGTAATAATTTTTGATAGTGTGGCGTTAGGATATGAATTGGCAACTGCGCATTGGGGTCGTTCTCCTGTTGATGCTGACTTCGGCGGTAGCGTGGGCAGCCCCACTGAAGATCGGCTTTGTGGATCTCGATCGCGCATTGCGCGAACTGCCCGAGGCGCAGGCAGGCGCGACCAGCCTCAACAAACAGATAGCGGCTAAGCAGAAGGAAATCGAGGCGAAACGCCAACAGGTCAACACCTTTCAAAAGACCTTGGAAAGAGATTTTCCGCATCTGACCAATGCGCAAAGGCAGGAACGAGAGGCACGATTGCAAAATATGATCCTCAATTTTCAGCAGTTCCAGCGGCAGGCCCAGGATGGTTTAAACTATCAACGTAATCAGATTCTGAAAAACATACAGGATCAACTGGTCAAAGTGGTGAGCAGAATTGGGCGTGCCGGGCACTATACGGTTATCCTCAATGATAAGTCTGTGCTTTATGTGAATGGCGCCATTGATATTACCTCGCAGGTGGTGGCGGCGATGGCGGCCAAACCTCCTTCTGATAAAGTGAAGGGTGGTAAATAGCGTGGCGCATGGCTTGTATCTCCTCGGTGATCTTGCACAGGTAGCTGGCGCTCAATTGCGTGGCGACGCTGGATACCAGATTAGTGCTGTGGCGCCTCTCAATACGGCCAGCAGTGCGGACCTTACTTTTTATCAGGACCCGCATTTGCGAAGTCTGTTAAAAGCGAGTAGAGCGGGAGCAGTGGTAATTACTCCGCAGGATGCGGAGGATTTTGTCGGCAACTGCCTGTTGACGGACAATCCCTATGCGGCGTTTGCGCGGATCATGCAGCACATCTATCCGCAGGACACCCTTCAGCCTGGGCTGCACCATACGGCGCAACTGGCGCGAGATGCGCAGGTGGATCCCGGTGCCCGCATAGATGCCTACGTGCAGATAGAGGCCGGAGCGGTGATCGCCGCGGGTGTTTGGCTGGAGGCCGGCACCTTTATTGGTGCGGGCGTGGCGGTTGGGAGGGGGTCACATCTTTACCCCGGTGTTAAAATTTATGCGGGCTGCAAGTTGGGCGCCGATTGCATCCTCCATGCGGGTGCGGTGATCGGTGCCGATGGTTTTGGTTTTGCCGAGGCGGATGGCCGGTTTCTGAAGATACCGCAGGTGGGTCGTGTGCTCATTGGAAATGACGTGGAGATTGGTGCCAACTCCTGCATTGACCGTGGCGCGTTGGCCGACACGGTGATTGAAGACGGGGTAAAGATAGATAATCTGGTGCAGATTGGGCACAACGTCCAGATCGGTGCGCATACGGTTATCGCCGGACAGACTGGTATCGCGGGAAGTACGCGGGTTGGCCGTCATTGCCGCATTGGTGGTCAGGTGGGGATTACCGGTCACATAGAAATTACCGATGGCTGTGTGATTGCCGGACAGAGCGCGGTGACGCATTCCTTGCATCGTCCTGGTGTTTATTCGGGGGTGATCCCCGCACAGGAAGTGAACCGCTGGAGACGGATCGTCGCGCGTCTCAACGGGCTGGACGCACTGTTCCGTCGGGTGCAGCGAATCGAGCGTGAAGCCGGGCAGGATTTATCTACAAACGGGGAGCCATCTGATCGTGAATGAGCTGAATATTCAGGATATTCTTAAACGCTTGCCACATCGCTATCCATTTTTGCTGGTGGATCGGGTGGTTGAAATGGAGATAGGGAAGCGTTTGCGCGCTTTGAAAAATGTCACCATGAACGAACCGTATTTCCAAGGGCATTTCCCGGGATTTCCGGTTATGCCGGGGGTGCTCATCATTGAAGCGCTTGCCCAGGCTGCGGCGCTTCTCGCCTTTGTCTCCGAAGACAAGTATGGCGATAACGCGGCGGTTTATTTTGCCGGGATCGATAAGGCACGTTTCCGCAAACCGGTGACGCCGGGTGATCAGTTGGAACTCATCGCCAATGTAAGCCGCCGGCGTTCCGGTATGTGGCAGATGGAAACGATGGCACTGGTCAATGGGGTGGAGGTTGCCTCTGCGTTGCTATTGGCCACATTGCGTGAGCATGCCCAATGACTGCACAGATTCATCCGCAAGCTATCGTTGATCCCTTGGCACGGATCGGCGAGGGTTGCGTAATCGGGCCTTTTGCGGTCATTGGTGCAGATGTGGAGATCGGCAATCACTGCCAGATCGGTGCGCATACAGTCATTGAAGGTCCTAGCCGCTTGGGGGCCCATAACCATATCTTTCAATTTGCGTCTGTGGGCACTGCTCCCCAGGACCTTGGCTATACGGGTGAACCTACCGCGCTCGAAATCGGCTCGCACAATACGATACGCGAGTTTGTCACCATCAATCGCGGCACCGTGAAAGGTGGTGGGGTCACGCGGATTGGCAATCACAATCTCCTCATGGCCTACTGCCATGTGGCGCATGACTGTTGTATTGGCGATCAGGTGGTGATGGCCAATGCTGCAACACTCGCCGGTCATGTCAGTGTCGAAGATCACGCCATCCTCGGCGGATTGTCGGCAGTACATCAGTATGCGCGGGTAGGGGCACATGCGATTCTCGGCGGCGGTACCATGGCTCCGCTAGATATTCCGCCCTTTATGATGGCGGCGGGTAACCATGCCAGGTTGCATGGGATTAACGTTCGCGGTCTCGCGCGGCGGGGTATTTCCCGGGAGACTATCCTACAGATTAAGCGGGCTTACCGCCTACTCTTCCGTTCTGGGCAACGTTTGGAAGGTGCTATGGATGAAGTCTTGCAACGTGGTCTGAACGCGCCTGAAGTGGCTTATCTCCTGGACTTTATCCGCAGCAGCAAGCGGGGAATTACCCGGCCATGAAAAACATGAGAACCGGCGTTATCGGCGTGGGTCATCTGGGTCGTTTCCACGCTCAGAAATATGCCGCGCTTTCGCAATTTGTGGGTATTTTTGATCAAAATGCCGAACGCGCTGCAGAGGTGGCGGCAGAGCTGGATTGCCAGGCTTTTTCCAGTGTCGGCGCGTTACTGGCCGAAGTGGATGCGGTGTCCATTGTCACCCCCACCTCCACCCACTTCGCTGTGGCGGAAGCGGCCATGCAGGCAGGTGTGCACTGTCTGGTCGAAAAACCTTTTACCCTGGATACCGAAGAAGCGGATACACTGATCGGCATGGCGCAGGAACGTCACTTGGTGCTGGCCGTCGGCCATATCAAACGGGTGCATCCGGCGATTCAGCATTTGCGCCAGGCGGGTTACGGAGCGCCTCGCTATCTCGAGGCGGAACGTCTGGCGCCCTTCAAGCCGCGCTCGCTGGATATCGACGTGATTATGGATCTGATGATTCACGATCTGGATCTGACATTGCTGTTGACCGGTGCTGAGCCGGTGGACGTGCGCGCTGTGGGTGTCGCGGCAGTGACGGACAAGGCGGATATGGCCAACGCCTGGATGACGCTGAACAATGGCACGGTGGCCAACCTGGCGGCCTCCCGGGTAGTGCGGGAACCAGCACGGCGCATGCGTATTTTTTGGCAGGATCGTTATGCCTCGGTGGATTTTCTCAACAACACCCTGCATATCTACCATCGCGGTGCGGGATCTGTGCCGGGAATTCCCGGTGTGCGTGATGAGGCCGTGGAGTTACCCAAACGGGATGCCCTGGCGGCGGAGATTGAGGATTTCCTGAATGCCATCGTGACGCACCGGCCGGTGTTTTGTGATGGCATCGCGGGTCGGCGGGTGCTGGCGGCGGCGCTGCAGGTGCGGGTGGCCGTGGAGGCTTTTCTACAGCACTGAGAGGCATACTGGTGCTGGTCTTGACGTTTTTTGGACGGTGATGCATGACGCAAAATACAGCAATTCCCATGGTCGATTTGCGCGCGCACTTTGCGCCACTCCGGGATGAGATTCTGACGGGGATAGGGAAAATTCTGGAAGAGGCCAGCTTTATTCTGGGAAATCATGGACGTGCGCTGGAGGCGGAGGTGGCGGGACTCTCCGGTGTTGCTTACGGTGTAGGCTGCGCTTCCGGTACGGATGCCCTGATGCTGGCTCTGCGTGCCCTGGGGATTGGTCCCGGCGACGAAGTGATCGTCCCTGCCTTTACGTTCATTGCGACTGCGGAAGCCGTGCTTTATGTGGGTGCTACGCCGATCTTTGTGGATGTGGATGATCGTTTTTACGCCATGACCGTTGCCGGTATCGAGGCCGCGATTACGCCGCGGACCAAAGCGATCATCCCCGTACATCTCTACGGCTTGCCTGCGGATATGCCTGCCATCATGGCGCTCGCTCAGAAACATGGTTTACAGGTCATTGAGGATTGTGCCCAAGCCATTGGCGCCGAAATAAACGGACAGCGGGTAGGAAGTTTTGGCGACCTCGGCTGTTTTTCTTTCTTCCCCAGTAAAAATCTCGGTGCTGCCGGGGATGGTGGAATGGTGGTGACGGCGGATGCGGAACTGGAACGTAAACTGCGCGGACTGCGCAACCATGGTTCCTGGCAAACCTACCACCACGATGTGCTGGGGTATAATAGTCGCCTCGACGAAATGCAGGCGCTGATTCTGCGCGCCGAGTTTCCGCACCTGGCGGTCTATAATGCGGGGCGGCGGCAAGCGGCGGCCTGGTATGCCCAGCATCTGACCGGCCTCGACCTGCAATTGCCTGCGGTGCCGGTGGGCTATCACCATGTTTTCCATCAGTTTACCATCCAATCGGATGCGCGGGACGCGGTCAAAGCGGCTCTGCACGCGGAGAGCATCGCCAGCGCTATCTTCTATC
>JAKBXD010000017.1 GCA_021840785.1 Pseudomonadota bacterium | reverse complement strand
CAGAACGACAGGGCTGAGCAGCCAAAGCAGAAAGGCGTAGAGGCGGCGACTCATCATTCGCGGTGCAAAATACGGTCGGTCAGCCAGTCCAGACGATACCAGGGCCGGAAGTTTTTCAGGACGAGCTCGCGATCATACCCGTCCTTGATCCAGTCACGCAGGGTCAAGCCGGGCTGGCAGGCGGCAGCATCGTGGTAACTGATGAAAAACCAGTCGAGAATGCCGGTATTGGCGTGCCGGATATGACCGAAAGGCCACAAACGCAGTTGCCGCTGCGCTTCGCTGAGGGGTGTCCCCAGCACCAGATGCAGATACAGCACGCTGATGAAACCGGCACGATCCGCCCCGGATTTGCAGTGCAGCAAAAAAGGTTTGGGTAATTGATCCAGCACCTCGATACCCGCCAGCAATTTCTCGCGTCCCGGCAGATCTCGGGAGCCAAAGCCGTGCAGGGTCAGGTGCGTCATGCCCAGGGCGTCACAGGTCTCCTGCTCCAGACGGTAATGGGGTTCGTGGGGTGCCGGAGCACGCAGGTTCAATACCGTGCAGAGGCCATGCTTTTGCTGCCAGTGCCGTAACTGGACCGGTGACGGCTGGGCCGAGCGAAACACCCCTGGCGCAATCTCGTGAAAGTTCGCATAAAACAGCTCGCGGAAAATGCCGTGATCCGTCCAGAACTGGTGCCGCCGGTAGCGGCGGCGCTCATCCGGCAGGAGCACCAGGGGGTGTTTCATCGTTGCTGCTCCAGCAAAGGGGACAATGCCGTCCAGACCTGCTCCGGGAGCAAGGCCTGCTGGCAGAGTATCAGGCCATTTTTCGCTTCCGGCAACGGGCATCGGGATTTACCGCAAGGCGAGCAAGGCTCGCGACTTTGCAGACTGACCTGATGGTTCTCCGTCATGGGAACCTGCTCACTGGTCGTCGGTCCGTACAAAGTAACCCCCGCCAGCCCCAGGGCGCTGGCCAGATAAGAAAGCCCCGTATCCATACCGACATAGGCATCAGCCCGCACGATCAAAGCGGCAAGCTCCAGCAAGGTGAGGGTGGGCAGCGCCAGCACATTGTCCGCCTGTTCCGCGATGCGCCGGGCTCGCGCCGCCTCGCGCGCATTGCCTGCGGGCAGCAACAAACGCAATCCCGCCTGTCGCAACGAGGCCGCCAGTGCCCGCCAATAGTCTTCCTGCCATTCCTTGTTCTCCCGCGAGGTCCCGTGAAAACCCAGCACAAAGGGCTGCTGCACCAGTTCACCCCAAGGCAGTGTGTCTTGACGCAGACGCGCGGCGGCCACCTGCAAACCATAATCTGGCGGCGTTTCCGGCAGCGGGTAATTTAAAGCCTGCGCGAACAGTTGGCGATTCCGGTTGATGGCGGGCTGTCCCCAGGCCACGCGGAATCGGCGATGATAAAGCCGGGTGGCGCCCGGTTCGCGAGCGCTGGCGGCATCCAGACCCCACAGGGGCGCACCGCCCAGACGGCCCAGCAACGCACTTTTATAAAGTCCCTGGGCGTCGAGAATCTGATCATACCCCTCCGCCCGTAAATCTCGCCGCAAATCTCGCAGCGCACCCAGCAGCCCGCGCCACTGTTTTTTATGTTTGCGCAGCGCGAAGGGAATCACCCGCGCGACCCCGGAATGCAGCAGTACGATGGGCGCGAATGCAGGTTCAATCAACCAATGCAAGCGCAGATCCGGCCGGGCCCGCTGCAAATCCGTCAGCGCCGGCAGGGTATGCAGCACATCGCCCATGGAACTCAGACGCACAAGCAAAATTTTCATTGCCGGTCGCAGTCTCTGAGTTCCAGCGCAATGGCGTATTTCATGAACGCTCCCAGCGCCGTGGTCCAGGCGATGGCAGCACCCTCCACACCATCCAAAAATCCCAAGCGCCAGAAATAGCCGCGCCAGAAAGCCGCCAGTGCGTGGGTCATGGGCATGTAACCGCGCAGTACTTTGCCGCGCTGGTGGACCTGCTGCGCGTTGAGGGTGGCGTAAAGGCGCATTTTATTAAGTAACTCGCCATAATTAGCGTAGGAGTAATGGTGCAATGCACAACCTGGAATTGGCTTGACAGTTCCATGAGTCTCCCACGCCTCATGCACCAGATTCTCCCCATAAGCACCACATCGGCGGTCAAACAAACGCAATACTCGGTCATGCGACCAATCGCCATAACAAATTTCTTTACCGTGGAAAAAGCTTCTGCGCTCAAGAAGATAACCAGCCACACCCGCAGGTTCCCCGATCAAGAAAGTATTTCGGATAGTTTTCGCTGCCGTCTCGGTTAGTATTTCGTCGGCATCCATCATGAGAACCCACGGATTTTCCGCCGCCGCCACGGCAAACTGTCGCTGCGCAGCAAAGCCGGGCCAGGAGCGTTCGATGATACGAGCACCCGCGCTTCGCGCTACCATTAACGTATTATCCTGAGAACCGCTATCTACCACCAGCAACTCATCGGCGATATGGGCCACGCTTGCTAGTGACCGACCGAAGTGCTGCCCGGCATTTTTGGTAATATAAACCACCGACAGACAGGCACCCATTATGGGGCGCTCAGCTCTGCAGGCTCAATCACAGACCTTTGGTGTAAGGGTAAGCCAGCCATCAGAGCGATAGTAATGGCATCAGCGTATCCCCAACTCAAACCATCGAAAAGCCCACCAATAAGATAAATGGAGAAGTAAGTAAGCGCGAACCAGTTCTGCGGAAGATCTCGCGACCTCCACATTTCACGCCCCAGGGACCAGAGAAACCAGAGGAAAAGCCCAAGACCGACAATCCCCAAAGATGCCGCTTCACTGATATAGCTGTTAGCCGCAGTATTCATGATAAAGCCGGGAGTCGCAGGAATCTGGTGCGCCGCCTGCATTTTCAGTATGACGGGATAAAAATCACCTGTCCCAACCCCAAAAAATGGATGGGCAAGGAACATCATCACACCGCCGATCATTGCCAGGAGACGAATACCCCAACTTGAATAAATAGCTGCCTGATTCAAATTAAAAATCAACAATTCATGAAATCCACGCATAAAATAGGAACGAATTGTCGGCATTGTAAACAAGCCAAATACAGCCAAGGAAAACACCATAGTTATCCAGTAACGCCAGCGCCCGGGATAGAGCATGAAAATCGCTATAGGAAGCAACATCACCAGTAGTAATTGTCCAGAACGCCCATGGATAACAAGCAGTTGTGCAAACAGTAGTAAACCGGCAAACAAATTAGCCCAACGGGGAAGGTTCCATTGCTGCCTGAAGTCCCAAGTCAGCCACAGAAGCGCGTGGGCGATTGCCAAAGAAAGGAAAATATGGCCACAAAAACCCGTATAGTTTATACCGCTGGTATTCTTCCATGGAAAAATTCCCCAGGTCATCATGACTGCCAGAAATTCGTTGATCAACAAACCCGAAAGGAATAGCCTGATCAATAATTTTATCCAACGCGTCTTCCAGGGCAATGTGGCGCCTATAAATGCCAAAATACCGTAACTGGTGGCTTCCGCGACCTTCAGTCCGAAGAACATATCTGTGGTCCATAGCAGACCGAGGAGCGTCCAACCGATGAGCAGCGCAAGCGGTATCGCCCAGGGCCGCGCGAAGATCTGACGCCATTCCCGCCAATGGCCGCTTACGGCATAAAGCACCAGCAAAAGCCCTACTGAGACACCAGCACCTGCCGTACTCAGCGGGAAGCTGAATAATGGCAAGGCATACGCTGTAAACATTAGTCCATCCGGGACTCGCCACTTCATGACATAAAAACCTTATTTTTATCAAGCAATCGTAAAATGCTGGACACCATCGCATCACTATCGCCGCTACCATTCCCGGTCACGACGACGGATGCTTCACGATGGTAATGTTCCGGACTTGGAAAATTAAACAGCGCCAGCGTGGGTAGACCCATGGCGACGGCCATGTGGTACGGCCCGGAGTCACTGGACACGAAGATATCACAAATCGCAAGCGCTCCCGTCAGGCCGCTGGGTGTGGTCTGGCCAGCAATATCCAGGATATGCCCGACATCACCCCAGCGCGCGGCATATTGCCCTAAATAGCTCTGATTGACGCTGCGCTCGTTGGGAGCGCCGGTCAGTAGGAGGGTATGGGGAGAAGCGGCCGCGACCTGCCCCATCGCTTCCACTAGAAACCCGATGGCAGGACGTTTTCGTTCCGCATCCCGCGTACCACAACCGATATTCAGACCGATAACCGGCCTGCCCACAGGCAACCGTGCCGGCAACGCCTCACGGAACGCACGCCCCGCCTCCGTCTCCTGCAACACGATCCGCTGGCCATCCCGCTCCAGCCCCAAAGCCGCTAACGCCGCGAAGTCCCGCTCCGTATAGTTCATGGGCCAGGGCAATTCATGCCGCCGGGCGTACTCCTGTAAACCCGGCCCCGCATAATCATAAAGCCACCCCCGCCCCAGCACCTGATTCACCCCGACTGTGGGCGCCGCGCAGAAACGCCGCACCCAGCGGGCGGCGATACTGGTTTCGACACCAAAGGGCTCGTGATCAATGATCAGGTCCGGTTGTACCTCCTGCGCGATACGCCGCAACTCGGGTAACAAACGTCGCCATATACGCGGACCAACGCCCCGCATACCGGCAAAGCGCCCCTCTTGCATGGGCAAAAAATGGGCGCTGGCCAGCAGATGATGGTCCCGAATCAGCGCCTCGCTCGGATAACCCGGCCAGCGGGTCAGAAACACCAGATGCAGCTCCGCATCCGGCCAGCGCTTTTTGAGCACCGCCCAGGCCGCCGAGCTACGCAGGATGTCGCCGATACCTGCACTGTGCGACTTGATCAGAAGTATGCGGTGGGGTTCTACGGGTAAAGGACGTGGCATCAGGGCTGCGTTCAATCGGTCTGAAGGGCCGAAGGCAGATCGACACATCGGAAGCGCAAACAGTCGCTTTCAGGGTCATTCAGCAACTCGTACCACCAGCCTCCAGGATGTCGATGGAATGCCTCGACGACGGCTTTTTCGCTATCCAGATACTCTTTGACAGACAAGGGCCGTAACATGGCTACCTGCATGACCTTTCCCCCTGCCTCAGCGAATAAACGGCCTCTATCATAAGACGTGGAAGCATTCCGTGTCATCGCGCCAGGGTGGCCAGAAAATCGCGGGCGATGACGTCCGCATCAAAGCACCGAGCGTAATCCGGGCCTGCCGCCGCCAAACGCGCACGCAAGGGGACATCCGCCACCAGCCGCAGAATAGCGTCCCGCCACTCCACTGCGGCCCCGGCCATCAATAGCAGACCACTCCGATCCGGCGCAAAGCTCTCGGGAATACCCCCCATGGCCGCACCCAGCACCGGTGTCGCGCAGGCCTGCGCCTCCAGACAGACACGGCCAAAGGTATCCGGCTCGATGGAAGGCAAGGCAAGGGTATCCATGACGCTGTACCAGGGGGTCACCGGGTCCTGCCAACCCAGTAGGTGGTGCCAGGGCTTATCGCGCAGGCGCGCGCGCAGATCCGCCTCATGGGCACCGCCGCCCAGCCACAGGCCATGCACCCGAGGGTCCACCGCCTGTGCAGCGTCGATGGCGTCGGCGAGCATAAACACCCCTTTACCGCGGTGCCAGGCGCCGACAAAACCAACAACAAAATCGTTCTCTGCCAGACCCAAGGTTCGGCGCTCTTCCCGCCGTGCCTCAAGATCGCGCTGAAAATCGCTCAGATGTAATGGATTCGCCAACACTTCCACCCGCTTTGCAGACAGCCCCTGCAGAATCAGACGATCCCGCAGGTAATTGGAGATAGCGAACAGACGCAGGGGCCAGCGCGACAACAACCAGCGGGTGCTGGGCCGCAATTGCAAATCCATGTGCCGGAACAAAGCCAGCGGCCGTCCCGCACTGCGGCTGATCAGTGCCAGCGGCCAGTATTCCTTACTGAAGCTGCCGACAACCCAGTCCGGCTGCACCCTGCGGATAGCTCGACGCAAGGCACGGATGCCGCCGGGATCGGCGCTGTTGCGGAAGACCCCGAAATGCCGGGTCACCGGCGCAGTCTCCAGCGCCTGCGCGATCCGTCCTTGCGGATGCACCAGACAATGCACCTCCGCCCCCTGCTCGGCCAAGGCGCGACTCAGGGTGATCATGTGCGTCTCCGTACCGCCACCGCCGGGGTTGGTGCCCACCCAGAGCAGACGCGGAGTGGCGATCAATGGCGCTCCTCATGCCTGGTCAGCAGTTGCAGGGGGAAAACATGGGGCGCATGATGCCCACCGACCATTACCCGCGGTAAATCCATAAGGTCAGTACCCGGCAAGACACGGCCCCGCCGCACCGTCACCGCGGCAACAAAGCCGGCGCGTCGGGCCGCCGCCCGTTCGCGCAGCCCCGCCGCACCATAGGGATAACAGAACTGAGTCACCGGCACCGCCAAAAGCCCTTCCAACTCGCGCTTGGATCCTGACACCTCGTCGTCCAACTCGGACTCACTCAGCTCCGGCAAACGGGGATGATGACGGCTGTGCGCCCCGATCTCCATTCCAGCCTCCCGCCAGCGATGTAGCTCATGCACGTTCATCAGTGGCTTATGTGTACCTAACTGCTGCGCATCCCAGTGATTGTCGGTACCGATGGCAGCACTCACCACATAGCAGGTTGCCGTAAAACCATGGCGCTGCAACACCGGCAAGGCGTGTTCGAGATTATCCCGATAGCCGTCATCCAGAGTAATCACCACCACTTTGCCTTCCCGCTCTCCGCACAGATAAGGCATGGCTGCAGACATGGACAGTCCCTGATAACCCAACCAGTGCAGCAGCGCCATCTGCCGCGCAAAACGCCGGGGCGAGATATAAAGGCCGCGCAACTTCACGCCTTGCGGTGCCACCGCAATATTGTGATACATCAGAATGGGGACAGGTTTCACGCGGGTGGATCAAGATGTATCGTGTAGCGCACCACATAAGTCTTTTTATCCTGAGACTCATGATAAATGCGCGATAACATCTCCCCAACAATGCCGGTATTGAGAAATTGCAGTCCAGCGAGGAAAAACAGTACACCGGCAATCAGCATGGGGCGTCCGGAAATCGCCGCGCCATAGCCAAATTTATCCACCAAAAGATACAGCAGCATGATCGAACCGATGCTTGATAACGCCAGCCCGATTACCCCGAAAAAATGCATGGGCCGCTGACTGTAACCAAGAAAAAACTTCACAAAAAGCAGGTCAACCAGCACCCGGAGGGTACGAGTGATGCCGTACTTGCTCTGTCCGGCCCGGCGCGGGTGGTGGCGCACCGGCACTTCGACAATGCGATCCGTGTAGGTCAACGTAGAAAGCCAGGCCGGGACAAAACGATGCATCTCGCCATAGAGACGCACCCCTTTGATCACGGAAGCCCGATAGGCCTTCAGGGTGCACCCGTAATCGTGCAGATAAATACCGGTGAGGTGGCAGATCAAACGATTGGCCAAACGCGACGGGATCCTACGCAAGAGCAAGTCATCCTGGCGGTCCTTCCGCCAACCCGCCACCACATCCAGGTTTTTCTCCAGCAGGTGCCGGACCAAAGGCAGAATGTCTTCAGGATCATTCTGCAGATCCGCATCCAGGGTCACAATCACTTCGCCCCGAGCGGCATCAATCCCCGCCTGCATGGCCGCTGTCTGGCCGAAATTGCGCTGCAGGTGGATGACCTTGAATCGCGCGCCCCGCGCCTCCGCTTCGCGGTCCAGGGCGGCGGCACTCCCGTCCCGGCTACCATCGTCGACAATGATCACCTCGGCATCGGCGTCCCCCAGGGCATGGCTCAGGGCCGTACAAAGCGGCAAGATATTGTCGATCTCGTCGTAAAGCGGAATAACGACAGAAATAAAGGCCATTCACCCATTCCAGTGCTGGAGATAAGCGCGGGTAGCAACAGCAGGATCCGGCGCTTCGAGAATGCCGGAGAGCACCGCCACGCCGCGCGCGCCGGCGGCCAGCGCCACCGGCACCCGTGCTGCCGTCATTCCACCGAGCGCAATGAGGGGCAGAGACGATTCAGCGGCCATCGCCGCAAAGGCCTGAGGTTCCAGCGCCGCCGCACCCGGATGACTCGGGGTGACGAAAATCGGCGAGAGAAAGGCGTAGCGCGCCCCGAGACGCGCTGCCCGCTGCAAACCCACGGCATCATGACAAGATACCCCGAAAGCCGCATCAGGCCGTACGCCTGCATCGAGCTGAATTTGCGTCAGATGACGTCCGCTCCGCGGCCAGTCGGGCAAGGGATCGGAATGGTTGAGGTAGACCTGCGCGCCCTGCGCCAGCGCCTCGGCGCACAGTGCCGACAGTACGGCGGCGGTGGGGGCATCCGGCACCGTTTTGCAGCGCAGCACTAACCAGCGCAATCCAGCGCCAAGCGCGGCTTCCAGAGACTTTCGGAAATCAAGTAGCGGCAATCTGTCGGGATCGGCAATCAGACAGAGGGGCGGCTGGGGCAAAGCCTCCGCTAACACCGCCGCCGTTATACGCAAATTCGCAGGGAGACATTCCAGCGCCGGGATTTCCCAGGGATAGAGCCAACGTACTTCCTGCCCTTCCCGTCCATGGGCAGTGCCCGTCCAGTGCCGCACCCGGTAAAAATGCAGGCGCACCGTACGCTCCGGATAGGTATAATCAAGCACCCGGAACGACTCTGGTGCCGTAACGGTGATCCCCAACTCTTCCCAAAGCTCCCGGACCAGAGCCTGTTCCGGCGTTTCGCCGGGATCCACCTTGCCGCCGGGAAACTCCCAGAAGCCCGGCCAGGGCTTACCCTCGGGGCGCAGCGAAATCAGCAGGCGCCCCGAGGCATCTTCAATAATTCCAGTGGCGACAGGAACGGTGAGCATCAGCTACGGTAATCGGCGTTAATACGGACATAGTCATAGGACAAGTCACAAGTCCAGATTTGCGCCTCGGCGACACCTCTGCCCAGATCAACCCGCACCGGGATTTCCTCCTGGGCCATCACGGCCTGTCCGGCCGCCTCATCATAATCACGATCGCGGGCACCATCGCGGACGATGCGCGTATCGCCCAGCCAGACCTGCACCCCATCCACTTCCAGGTCGTCCACGCCGGCGGAACCGATGGCCGCCAGCAGGCGCCCCCAATTCGGGTCGGAAGCAAAGAAAGCCGTCTTGATCAACGGACTATGAGCCATCCGGTAAGCCACCTGCAGACACTCGGCTGCATCGCGCCCACCCAGGACATGGATCGGAATAAATTTGGTCGCCCCCTCGCCGTCGCGCACAACAGCCTGCGCCAGCCACTGCGCCACCGCCGTGATGGCGTCTCTCAGTCTGCCGTAGCGGGGATCCGTTGCTAAAGAGATGGGCGGCAGCGCCGCCTGCCCGGTTGCCATCAGGATGCAGGCATCGTTGGTGGAGGTATCGCCATCCACTGTAATGCGATTGAAGGATCGCTCCATGGCTTCTTGCAGGCATTGTTGCAAGGCTGCTCCGTGCAACGGGGCATCGGTGGCGATATAGGCCAGCATCGTGGCCATATCCGGACGAATCATCCCTGAGCCCTTGGCCATACCCGTCACCGTGACGGTCACGCCATCCATTTCCAACTGCCGGGAGCAGGCCTTGGCAATGGTATCCGTGGTCATAATGGCCGCTGCGGCCACCTCCCAGTGATCCTCGGCGAGCGTCTCGATACAGCTTGGCAGCACCCCGGCAATTTTCTCCGCAAGCGCTACCGGTTCGCCAATGACGCCCGTAGAAAACGGCAAGACGGCCTCCTGCGCGCAACCCAACTGCCCGGCCACCACCTGACAACTAGCCTCTGCTGCCTGCAACCCAGCGGCGCCCGTACCCGCATTGGCATTGCCCGTATTAATCACCAGCGCCCGCACGCCGGAGCCGTCCGCCAGGTGACGCTGTGCCACCAACACTGGCGCCGCGCAGAAACGATTACGGGTAAAAACACCCGCCACCTGAGATCCTTCCGTCAAATGGATCAAGGTCAGGTCGGTACGATTCGCATAACGAATGCCTGCCGCTGCCACGCCAAGGCGAACCCCCGCAATGGGCAGGATATTCCGGGGAGGGTGGAGACCAACGGCCATACGCTTTCCTTATTGCAACCGCCCATGACAATGCTTGTATTTTTTACCGGAACCGCAGGGGCAGGGCTGATTCCGCCCCACTTTATCCTCATTGGCTACCGGACTATGACCAGTTTCCTCTTCACCAACGACCCCGAGCCCCGCCGCAGTAAGACCTGCATTTTCTATGGCGGGCACTACTGCCGCCGCCGAAAAATCCGGATGAGAGAATTGCAAATGCTGGGGCTGAGCGGCTCGGGCGATGACATCCCAATCCACCGACTCTGCGGGCGCGGAGCTCACATGTAAGCGCGACAACGTACTGATTACCTCTTCGCGCAATCGCCCCAGCATGACGTTGAACATGGCCAGGGATTCTTTTTTATACTCCTGCTTGGGATTTTTCTGGGCATATCCCCGCAGATGAATACCTTCACGGAGATGATCCATGCTCGCCAGATGGTCCTTCCACTGACTGTCCAGAACTTGCAGGATGATGGATTTCTCGAAGTGGCGCATCATTTCACTGCCCAGGAGCTCTTCCTTGGCCGCGTAAGCGGACAACACCATCGCCATGATTCGCTCCCGTAAAACGGGGTAGGCGAGGCCTTTATCCTGCTCCAGCCATTGCCCGACCGGAACCCGCAGACTAAAAACCCGCTCCAGTGCGGCTTCCAGGCCGGGCAGATCCCAGCGCTCCTCCATAACGCCTTCGGGCGCGGTGTCGGTCAACACTGCGTCGAGGACGTCGTCACGCAGCGCCCTGATTTCCGAACTGACGTCATCCGCATCCATGAAGGCATTGCGCTGCTGATAAATAATTTTGCGCTGTTCATTGGCCACGTCATCATATTCCAGCAATTGCTTGCGGATATCGAAGTTGCGACTTTCCACCTTGCGCTGGGCGTTCTCGATGGATTTGGTCACCCAGGGATGTTCAATCGCCTCACCTTCTTTCATGCCCAGCTTCTGCATCAGGCCACCCAGACGGTCGCTGCCGAAAATACGCATCAACGGATCATCCAGGGAAAGGTAAAAACGAGTGGTACCGGGGTCGCCCTGCCGACCGGAGCGCCCTCGCAACTGGTTGTCTACCCGCCGCGACTCATGCCGTTCGGTACCAATAATATGTAATCCGCCCGCCGCTATCGCCGCATCATGCAGCCCCTGCCAACTGCTATTGAGGGATTCGACCCGTTGGTTTTTTTCTTCTTCTCCCAGATCCGGATTAGCCAGCACCATATCCACCTGATGTCCGACATTGCCGCCCAACACAATATCGGTACCACGCCCCGCCATATTGGTTGCGATGGTCACCATTCCAGGTTTACCGGCCTGCGCAATAATCTCGGCCTCGCGCTGATGCTGTTTGGCGTTCAGTACTTCATGGGGAATCCGTGCTTGTTTGAGCTGGTGAGACAAGAACTCGTTATGCTCGATAGAGGTGGTACCCACCAGTACCGGCTGGCCACGCTGCTGACAATCGCGGATATCCTCAACAATGGCCGCCCACTTTTCCTGGCTGGTGCGATAGATAAGATCGGCAAAGTCCGTCCGCTTCACCGGCTTATGAGTCGGTATCATTACCACTTCCAGCCCGTAAATCTGGTTCAGCTCAAAGGCCTCGGTGTCCGCGGTACCAGTCATGCCCGAAAGCTTTTCATACATACGGAAATAATTCTGGAAGGTGATGGAGGCCAGTGTCTGGTTTTCATTCTGAACGGCCACCCCTTCCTTGGCCTCCACCGCCTGATGCAGACCATCGGACCAACGGCGCCCGGACATCATGCGTCCGGTGAACTCATCAACGATGCAAACCTCTCCGTCGCGGACGATATAATCCGTCTCCCGCCGGTAGATCACATGCGCACGCAGCGCCTGGTTGAGATGATGAACCAAGGTGACATTGGCCAGATCATAGAGATTACCATCGTCAAGCAGGCCACTTTCCGCCATCAGGCATTCCGCCTTTTCGATGCCCTCTTCCGTGAGCATCACCTGCCGGGCCTTTTCATCGACCGTATAGTCCTCATCGACGACAAAATTTCCGACGAGTTTGTCCACCCGGTAGTAAAGGTCGGTATTCTCTTCAGTAGGACCGCTGATAATTAGCGGAGTACGCGCCTCGTCAATGAGGATGGAATCCACTTCGTCGATGATGGCGTAGTGGAGGCCGCGCTGCACCCGCTCAGCCGGAGAAAACGCCATGTTATCGCGCAGATAATCGAAACCGAACTCGTTGTTGGTGCCGTAGGTGATGTCGGCCGCATAAGCGGCGCGGCGCTCATCGCTGGACATCTCCGAGATGATGGTACCCACGCTCAGGCCCAGAAAACCGTGAATCTTACCAACCCACTGGGCATCGCGGCTGGCCAGATAATCATTGACCGTAACCACATGCACGCCCTTACCCTGCAGGGCGTTGAGGTAGGCGGGCAAGGTCGCGACGAGGGTCTTGCCCTCACCGGTGCGCATTTCCGCGATTTTACCTTCATGGAGCATATAGCCACCGATGAGCTGTACGTCGTACTGGCGCATGCCCATCACCCGCTGAGTCACCTCACGCACCACCGCAAATGCCTCAGGCAGCACCGCGTCAAGCGATTCGCCCTGGGCTATCCGCTCTTTAAAGAGTGCGGTTTGCCCGGCGAGGGTAACATCGTCCATGGATTTGTAGCGATCCTCCAGGAGGTTAATCTGCGCCACAATAATACGGGCCTTCTTGATCAGGCGGTCATTGCGACTGCCAACGACATGGCGGATGATGGTTCCAAACATGAGCACGCAAGCCTAGGTAAAAAATATCGAGCAGGGTAGCATGAAAGCCTATGGATGATAAACGACGACGCATCTGGCGCCCCATGACGCAAAACCCTTCCGGGCCGATCGGCGAAATCTGCCGTCGCGGAGCGCTGCTGCGTGAGCGTCAAATTGACTGGAACGCGTTACTCGCACTGGAGGCGCAGGACCATACCTGGCTGGTTGATTGGTCTGGGGGGGTGTTGAGTGTACTCTGTCAGAGCCCGGTATGGATTTCATGGTTACGAAGAAATGAAAAAAACATACTGAAACAATGGAATAATCGCTTCCCGAAAACCCCGGCGCGGCAAATCACCGCCTCGGTGCGGCCTTGGTCATACCGGCTGCCGCAACCCGCCAAAATCCCGAAAGCGCCTTATATTTCAGCAGGGGCGGCCGAAACGCTGCGGGCAGAAGCCGATCGTCTGCCACAAGCCATAGCCGTCGCGCTTATACGCCTGGCGGCCACCCTGGACAACCTTCAGGCGGAGGCTGTCGTCAGCGCATCAGCGAAGGAAAATGGCGCGCGCCTCTCGGAATAATCCACAAACTCCCAGGCATCCTGACGGACAAGCAGCGCCCGCAACAAATTGTTATTGAGGGCGTGCCCCGCCTTGTGACCAGAAAAATGGCCTACTAACGGGTGGCCAAGCAGATAGAGATCACCAATGGAGTCAAGTACCTTGTGGCGCACGAACTCGTTGGTGTACCGCAGACCTTCTTCATTGAGTACACGATAATCATCGACCACAATAGCGTTATCGAGATTGCCACCCAAGGCGAGCCCCATGCTCCGCAAGGTCTCGACTTCACGCATAAAGCCGAAGGTGCGTGCCCGCGCCACTTCTTTGAGATACGAGGTCCGCGCGAAATCCACCGTCACTTCCTGACCACCATTTTTCATCACGGGATGGTCGAAATCGATGGTAAAACTCACCTTAAAACCTTCAAAGGGCTCCAGTTGCACCCATCGATCACCGTCTTCTGCCTTGAGAGGCTTGGTGATGCGGATAAAACGCTTTGGTGAGTTTTGCTCTTCGATCCCGGCGCACTGAATGAGGAATACAAAGGGCGCGGCACTGCCATCCATAATCGGCACTTCCGGTCCATCGAGATCTACATAGGCATTATCAATACCCAGACCCGCCAAGGCCGACATCAGGTGCTCAATAGTACCAACCCGTATCTGGCCATCGCCGATATTGGTAGACAGTCGGGTATCCACCACATGCAGAGGGTCCGCCTTAATCCAGGCGCCACCATCGATATCACTGCGGTGGAAGACGATTCCGGTGTTTATCGGCGCTGGGCGCAGGCCGATATAGACCTTCTTGCCACTGTGCAAGCCGATACCGGTACCCCAGATCATATTTTTGAGCGTACGCTGACGGATCATGATTTTATTCCCTTCCGCGATCTTAGGGATCGCCCTCCCGCTAAATACCGTGTGACCCACTTTACAACTTTTGTTGTCTCCATACAACTAACCAAGCAGTCAGGGCCAGTGACATCGCATTAAATATACGCTGACCGACTTTTTAGCGAGCGAGCACGGCGCATCACCCCAAGGCGTACCCAGTTATGTATAATCCAAGGCATCTGGTGACCGCACCACCGCGGTCGCACCGAAACGCGCTTCTCCAATACAAGGATCTATAATCATGGCGACCCCCAGCAGCAAAAAAACTCTGATGACCCTTTACTCCGGCAACGATTGTGTTTTTGCACACCGCGTCCGCTTCGTTCTGGAGGAAAAAGCCATGGAGTACCAAACCATCGACGTCGATCTCGCCAACAAGCCAGAAGATCTCGCGGAACTCAATCCCTACAATCAGGTGCCCACCCTGGTGGATCGTGACTTGGCCATCCACGAATCTGTCCTCATCATGGAATATCTGGATGAGCGCTTTCCGCACCCTCCGTTGATTCCTGTGGACCCCATCTCCCGCGCCAAGGTGCGCCTGGGTCTCTTGCGTTTCGACCGCGACTGGTTCGCTCCACTCTTTCAGCCGGGCTACAGTGCCGAGCAGGTCAAAACGGCTAAAGAGCAGATCCGCAGCACCCTTGCCGGACTAAGTAGCATCTTCAGCCAGCAGCGTTACCTCTTCGGCGATGAACTTTCGGTGCTCGACTGCGCCATCGCCCCACTGCTGTGGCGCCTCCCGGTTCTGGAAATCAGCCTACCTGCGGCAGCCCGCGCAACGCAAGGATACATGGATCGCGTCTTCAATCTGGAGAGCTTCAAACGCTGCCTGACCCCTGCCGAGAAGGCCATGCGCTGACATGGGTGTGGAACTTGCCCGCCTCCAAAGTCTGCCGGAAGGACTCTTTGCACGCTGCAAGCGCGACCCGGGTGGCGTCATTGCCTTGCAACGGCAAGGAGATGTTTTTCAGCCGGTAACGGCGGCGGTCTTTGCCGAGCGCGTCCGCTTACGGGCCCGCGGACTCCTGCGCCTAGGGGTACGCAGCGGGGAACGAGTGGTTCTGATGGCCCCCAACTCTCTGGACTGGGCGATCATGGATTTCGCCATCCTCAGCATTGGCGCCATTACCGTTCCTCTCTATCCGACGTTCAGCCCGCGCGAGATTCATTATGTGCTGGGCGATAGCGGCGCCGGACTGATACTGCTGGAAAGTGCCCGTGAGTGGCGGCACATACAAAGCTGGGGGGTACCCAGCGACCGTATCCTGCTGCGCGATGCAAACGCTGCGCAAGAGGTCGGCCTGCGGCACTGGGGAGCGCTGAAAGGGGAGGACGCCTCCTTGCGCGATGTTGAATTGGAAGAACGTCTCACGGCGCTGCAACGTCAACAAACGGCCACCATCGTCTACACCTCCGGGACAACGGGTTGGCCCAAGGGGGTCATGCTCAGTCACGGCAACATCCTGAGCAATATCGAAGGGTTCGTACCGTTGGTGCCATTACATGCCGGACAACGCCTGCTCTCCATTCTGCCCCTCTCCCACATTTTCGAACGGGGCACGGGGCATTTCGGCGCCTATCTGCTGGGGCTGGAAGTCGCCTACGCGGAACGCCCGGACACGGTACTCCGTGACATGGAAACCGCGCATCCGGACATAGTGGTCGCCGTGCCGCGGGTCTTTCAACTGCTCTATAGCCGGGTGCGACGGAACATTGAAGATCGACCGGGTCTGCTCGGCCGTTTTCTGCGCCGGGGGGCGGGGCTTGATCCGCAGGGACGTCCGGCGGCACGCTGGCAACGTTCTCTTACCCGCCGCCTACTGATCCGCAATCTCCGCAAGAAACTGGGTGGACGCTTGCGTTTCTTCGTCTCCGGAGGCGCCCCGCTGGATGCTGAAATTGCCCGGTTTTTTATTGAGTTGGGGCTACCTGTTATTGAGGGCTACGGCATGACCGAAGCAAGCCCGGTAATCGCCGCCAATCCTTTGGAGGCCATTCGTCCGGGAACCGTGGGACGGTTTCTGCCCAATCTGGAAGGACGCATAGCTGCTGATGGCGAAATTCTGGTACGCGGCCCGTCCATCATGCAGGGCTACTGGAACAATGAGAGCGCCACGCGCGAGACGCTGGTAGACGGCTGGTTGCACACCGGCGACGTGGGCAGCCTGGACCCGGACGGTTATCTGCATATCAGCGACCGTAAGAAAGATCTAATCGTGAATTCCGCCGGCGAAAACATCCCGCCGCAGAAAATTGAGATGCGGCTGATGGCGCAAGCGCTGATCGACCAAGCCGTCGTCTTCGGCGATCGCATGCCCTATCTCGTGGCCCTCATCTTTCCCAATCGGGAACTCCTCAAAGAACGCGTCGGCGCCCACGCGGACGAAGCCGCAACCCGCAAGGCCATCCATGCGGCCATCGCGACAGCGCTCGCCGATCTGCCCTCCCACGAACAGGTACGGCGTTTCGCCTTGCTGTCAGAGGCACTGAGCGAAGCCAACGGCGAACTAACCCCCACCCTCAAGGTGAAGCGGCGCGTCGTCGCCGAACACTACGCCGAACTGCTGGCGCAAATGGGCAATGGCAAGGGCTGATCTCCCATGCTGCTTACGCCGCCCGCTGCGCTGACTCCCATTCTAACGGCATTGCAGCGGGCAGGAGCGCGCGTCCTGGTGGTGGGAGGTACACCGCGGGATGCCCTGCTCGGTGTGGTCGCCCACGATTGGGATCTGGAAATACACGGATTGGGAGAGGCCCGTTTGGCCGAATGTCTGGAGCCTTTCGGCGCCCATCGGGTAGGTGGTCGCTGTGCAGTCTGGGTGGTGACCGGCGCAGAGATTTCCCTGCCACAAGCACGGGGCGGGCAGATCAACCCGCACCTGCCCTGGGCCATCGCCGCCCAGCGGCGGGATTTTTCGGTCAACGCCCTGGCCTGGGACTGGCAGGCTCAGCGCCTCCTGGACCATGTTGGGGGAGTAGCGGACATTCATGCCCGGCGGCTCCGCGTAGTGGCGACCGACACTTTTGGGGAAGACCCTTTGCGCGTTTTCCGCGCGGCCCGGTTGGCAGGCCAATTGGGTTTTTCTATTGAAGCCCGGAGCGCCACACTCTGCCGCCAATTGGCGCCTCGCTTGCAAGAAATCCCCCAAGAACGCATACGCAAAGAATGGGAGGCACTGCTCCTGCGCGGCCAGTATCTGGTCCGGGCCTGGGATAGTCTCGTCCTGACCGGCGCCATTACCCGATTTCCCGAACTCCGTGCCCTGCAAGCTGTACCCCAGCGCCCCGATGCCCACCCGGAAGGTGATGCCTGGATACACACCGGGCGGGTGCTTGCCGCTGCTGGCCAACTGCGCTGCGGCGACAAAAAGCGCGACATCATCCTCATGTTGGGCGCCTTGCTGCACGACCTCGGCAAGGCCAGCACCACCCGGCGCGATCCTCAAGGTTGCTGGCGCGCTTGCGGACATGAACAGGCACGTGTCGCCGCCGAGACTTTCCTAAGCTACTATTTTCCCGGCAAGCATCTCAGCCACCAGGTGCTGCCAATCCTGCGCTGGCATGCCGCGCCCTATGCCCTGCACCGCGATGATGCAGGGCGCGCCGCCTATGCCCGTCTTGCCCTACAGGTCCCTGACCGCCCCCTACTGCTGGATGTCGCCCTGGCGGATGCGCGTGGCGCAGGCACAGAGTATCCCCCGGCCATAGACGCCACCCGCAAGATTTGGCAAGAGATGAATCTTTGGAGTGGTCTCCCGGACCCGCTACTAAATGGGTCTGACCTGATGGCCCAGGGATTCACCCCCGGGCCGCAACTGGGCAAAGCGCTGGCCCTTGCCCACGAACTACAGGTGAGCGGTGGTTACCACGACCGCGAATCTCTGACGGTGGCGCTGCACCGGCGCTTGTCCGAACTCAGTCTCCGAGACGACCGCGTTTATTCACTGCCGTCACGTTTCCCCACTGACTGATATCTTGTACCTGGACCCCTACCCACCAGTACGGAGCGACGCTATCGCGGCCACAACCACCCACCAAGCCCTGCCCCGCTGCCAGATACACATGCTCTAAATGCTGTCGGGCATCCTCACGACTCCGGAAAACAAACCAGGCCACCACTCGCTCCATCGGTGTAACCGAAGGTACTTCCCGCGCCTCATCGAGAAAACCGTCATTGATCATGGCATTTCACTCCCCTTCATAGTCACCGCAGCGGGCCGCGACAGGATTCTGATGCAACGTGAAGACGCATCACAGTATAGTGCGCGAAGTCCGGCTCTGCGTTTTTCTTCTGACAGCGGGCCACAAAACGCGTATGCTTCGCGACGGAGTGGGCCAGGCGACCGCCGCGGAGCAATCCGGGGAGGAAAGTCCGGGCTCCATAGGGCAAGGCGCCGGTTAACGGCCGGGGGGCGTGAGCCTACGGAAAGTGCCACAGAAAATATACCGCCAAGCGCGTAAGCGCCGGTAAGGGTGAAAAGGTGCGGTAAGAGCGCACCGCATTTCCGGTAACGGAAATGGCAGGGAAAACCCCGCCTGGAGCAAGACCAAATAGGCGTGCGATACCGTGGCCCGCGGTGCACGCGGGTAGGTTGCTGGAGCCTGTGCGTAAGTGCAGGCCTAGAGGAATGGTCGTCCACGACAGAACCCGGCTTATCGGCCCACTCCAAATTTTACCACCAGCCCCCATTT
>JAKBXD010000222.1 GCA_021840785.1 Pseudomonadota bacterium | reverse complement strand
ACTCAGGTAGCGGAGGAACTCAATAATCGGCCCAGGAAATCCTTGGGATTCCGAACTCCAGCAGAAGTGATGGCACAGCAAATCAGGGAGTTAAACAGCGGTGTTGCACTTCAAACTTGAAACCGCCGAACCTTACATACGTTCACCGCGCCTAAAAAACACTCTACGCACCCAACTGGTCCCGGCCCAGAGTGTCATCGGCAGGATGATCAACCAAGCCCATACGGGTAAATTTAGTATCTGGCTATTCAAGCGATGTTCCAGCGCCGCGATGATGCCTAATCCTACCACAGTAAATATACCGCCCACGCCATAGGTAAGTTTTTGCAACCCATGATGCAGTTCTTGCCGAATACCGTCGATGTCGCTATTGCGAATCACCAGAGGCAGTTCCCCCTGTTGGGCTTGGCGCAGGATATTATGTAGGAGTACCGGCATTTCGGGCAGCACTAATCCCCACTGTGGGAAGTATTGTTTAATCTCTGACCACCAGCCCCGCGGACCGCGCTGGCGACTGAGCCATTCCGTCAGTAGTGGCGTGGCGATTTCCCAGATATTGAGTGCCGGGTTGAAATCGCGGGCAATGCCTTCGACATTGACCAGCGTTTTTTGGAGCAGCAGGAGTTGTGGCTGAGTTTGCATTTGAAAAGTGCGCGTCGTCTGGAAGAGGCGAAGCAAAAGACTGGCGACGGATATTTCATTCAAGGGCTTTTCAAATACCGGCTCCGCAATGGCACGGATGGCCGTTTCGAAATCCTGTACGTTGGTGTCTGGTGGTACCCATCCGGCTTCCACATGCGCTTCTGCTACGCGCCGGTAGTCGCGCCGAAAAAATGCGATCATATTTTCGGCGAGGTAATGCTGGCTTGCATCATCCAGGCTCCCCATGATGCCGAAATCAACGGCGATAAAGCGCCCATTCTTCGGATCAATAAAGACGTTGCCGGGATGCATATCCGCATGGAAATAGGCATCGCGAAAGACTTGGCGAAAAAAGATTTCTGCGGCGCGTCGCGAGAGTTGGTCAAAATCAATGCCAGCGTCACGCAGTGCGTCGCGTTGACCGATGGGGATGCCATAAATGCGCTCCATCACCAATACCGGGGGCGCGCAGTAATCCCAATATATTTCTGGCACATAGAGCAGATCAGGCTCTGCGAAAAAATTACGCCGCAACTGGCTGGCATTGGCCGCCTCGCGTAGCAGATCCAGTTCACCGCGAATGGTTTTGGCATATTCCGCAACAATCGCACGAATTTTCAGGCGCCGGCCTTCTTGAGAATAGCGCTCCGCGAGATCGGCGAGCAGGGCGAGTATCGCTAAGTCCTGATCAATAATGCGTTGCAGACCGGGGCGTCGGACTTTGATCGCCACCTCGCGCCCGTCCAGTAATTGTCCAAAGTGTACTTGGGCAATGGATGCCGCCGCCGCAGGCCGATCCTCAAATTGAGAGAAGACCGTTTCAATCGGTTTGCCCAGTGCTGCCTCGATAATCTGCCGGGCGACGTTTGACGGGAAAGGGGGTACCGCATCCTGAAGTTTCGCAAGTTCTTGAGTGATATGGTCGGGAAGCAAATCTCGGCGGGTTGAAAGCATTTGTCCGAGTTTGATAAAGGTGGGTCCCAGTGTTTCGAGTGCTTCGCGCAAGCGTTCAGCGAAGGTGCCCTGCGGGCGCGGTCCCAACCAGGCCATGGGGCTAAGGCGGAGAATGGCCTGATAGGGTTTTAACAACGGGAGGAAATAAAGCACATCGTCCAGGCGGTAACGCACTAGAACGCGGGTGATGTGTAGCGTACGCACAAAACGGAGGAAGAACTGTCGCATGGCGACTAGTCTATCATGGAAATGATACCGCGCACTGTCATGGCCGGGGCAAAAAAAAGCGAGCCTTAGTGGGCTCGCCCTTATAGCACTGAGAAGAAATTACCGAACGGTCTTCTGAACCTTGATGCTGGAATTGATTTCCACACGCTGATTCAGAAATCGACCCTGCGGCGTAGCGTTGGTGGCGACTGGATTATCGTAGGAGTGGCCTTTCAATACCATGCGATCGCTCGTCACTCCATGTTGCGTCAGGTACTGCGCTACACTGTGGGCGCGCAGCTTGGACAATTTAAGATTGTATGCGTAACTGCCCACCTTGCTGCAATAGCCATTGACGTCGAGTACGGCATCTGGGTGGTTTTTTGCAAAATCGGCCACCTGGTCCAATACCTTGATGTCATGATTCAGAAGTTTGTATGAATCAAATTTAAAGTTGATGCCGGTGATGGTGATTGGCTTGCTCACCAGAATTGTCTGCTCCACCGGCGCGATGGGGGCAGGCGTTGGCGCGGGAGGCGTCGGCGCGACCGCCACGGGGACGGGGGCGGGAGCGGGAGCGCAATGGGCAGGTACCGGGCCATCAGTGACTGGGCGCCCGCCACGCACGCAGATACCCGTACTGGTGACAAGGGGCTTGGCGCCGTGATCTATGGCATAACCCACGTAGCCATCACCCGCATAAGCGGCGTTGGCGAAAAGGCCGCCACTGATGGCAACCAGCAGTGCGATACGTTTAGTATGTAGCATTATTAAAACCCTCCTCTCTCAAGCCCAGGCGAAGCTGCCCGGCAAAAAATCCTGACCACTTCCGTGGAGGATGTTGTAAATGGACAACTTTGTCAAGGCGCCGAAGGCGCTGCATACGCATTAAGTCATTAAAATGCTGGCCACTGTGCCAGAGGTGACCAGAACACCCACAGGCGTGAAGTCACTTGACAAAGAAGAGCCTGAGCCGCACAATGCGCCGCTAATCGTGGGAGGGGTTCCCGAGCGGTCAAAGGGATCAGACTGTAAATCTGACGGCTCTGCCTTCGGAGGTTCGAATCCTCCCCCCTCCACCATTTGAATTTTGTGGTGTCGCGCGCTGAGCGCAGGGCTAGATGGTTTAAGTTTTAATTTGTGCGGGTGTAGTTCAACGGTAGAACCTCAGCCTTCCAAGCTGATGGTGTGGGTTCGATTCCCATCACCCGCTCCAGTGTTCAGGCCCACATAGCTCAGTCGGTAGAGCACTTCCTTGGTAAGGAAGAGGTCACCGGTTCGAATCCGGTTGTGGGCTCCATATTTTTTGGTTTTTGCTTGGGTCTGGTATTCTTGGGGGAGTGTCTGATGTCCAAAGGGAAATTTGAGCGGACGAAGCCGCATGTGAACGTGGGAACGATTGGTCACGTGGACCATGGCAAGACCACATTGACGGCGGCGCTGACGAAGGTGTTGTCGGCGAAGTTTGGTGGTGAGGTTCGCGCTTATGATCAGATTGACAATGCGCCGGAAGAGCGGGCACGAGGGATCACGATTGCGACCTCGCACGTGGAGTACGAGACGGAAAATCGCCACTATGCCCACGTGGACTGCCCAGGTCACGCCGACTACGTGAAGAACATGATCACTGGCGCCGCGCAGATGGATGGTGCCATTTTGGTTTGTTCGGCGGCCGACGGTCCGATGCCCCAGACCCGCGAACACATTTTGCTCGCCCGCCAGGTGGGCGTTCCCTATATAGTGGTGTTTCTGAACAAGGCCGACATGGTGGACGACGCCGAGTTGCTGGAACTGGTAGAAATGGAAGTGCGAGAGCTGCTTTCCAAGTACGAGTTTCCAGGCGATGACATTCCGGTGATTATCGGCTCCGCGCTCAAGGCCCTGGAAGGGGACCAGAGTGACATTGGC
>JAKBXD010000221.1 GCA_021840785.1 Pseudomonadota bacterium | reverse complement strand
CATCTGAGCAATATGTCTAGATCACAGTAGGTCCCGGGTTCAAACCCCGGTCCCTGTACATCATTTTGTCTTTTTGGCACAGAATCAGCGGCGCGCTCTTTGCCTGCTGTTCTATGCCGGCGCTAGAGTCAAGTGACAGCTTTAGTTGATGTTGTAACTTTTCCTTCCGATAGCACAGTGCAACTCCCATGAGCACTTGCTTTCCCGGTCATGCATGGTTCACGTCAAGTACACAAATGGCTCTTCGGCCCCTCTCCTGTCTCCACTCACGAGCGCTTGTCCTTCCTCCTCCCCAAGATCCTTCTCTTTCCACTTGTCCCAATTTTTCCTGTTCTCCCGAATCAATACAAACCTCAAACCTGAAGCCAGTAATGCAACCATTGCCATCGCGCCGGCACAACCCGCCATACCCTTTACATAGTACGGCCCATCGCCATCCGGGTACAGCCTCGTGCCAACCAACGGACCCATCTGCCCGATCACGTTCAACATAGCCATGCCAGTACCTTTGCCTTCGTCCGACTGCTGGTTATTAACCGTCCAAGTGATCACGACTGTCACCGCTGAGAAGAAACCAGCGCAAATCGGGAAGACGGCCAAATACCTCATCAGGTGCCCTTGATCTTGCAGCGCCCCAGCGACGGTGAGGAAGATGTACCCGCCCATGGCTACGAGAGCGTGGAAGACCATGGGTATACTCCGGCTTTTCATTTTGTCGGAGAGGTATGCGGTGAGCAGTACGACGACGAAAGCGAAGAGAAAGGGCGGAGCAGAGAGGCCTTGGGATGCCAGGCGCGAGTAGCCCATGCTGTGGACGATGGTCGGCAGAAATACTGGCATGCTGCTGAATGCAACGTTGCAGCAGAAGAACATGCCGGCTGTGAGGTAGGACTTCGGGTCAAGGAGGGTGCGAAGGGCTTCGCGCCATTTGAAGCGGCGTTTGTGTCTCGGTATTGTAGCGTTAGTTGAGAGATACGGATTCTCGGTAATCCTGTCGTCTGTGGGACTTGTGGCTGCCTCTTTGCGCATACGTAAAGAAGCGACTTTGCGTTCGCGGGGTTTGAGCCACCGCGCTGATTGAGGTGAGTCCGGAATCCAGTAATACGACCATATGGCTACCAAGCAGGCAGGAGAGCCTTCAACGAGGAAGAGGAGGCGCCAGCTGGCGATGCCGGTGCGGTCGCCTAAGCTGACAATGCCCCAAGCCAAAGTGCTTGCGAAGCTGGTCGCGAGCGGCGCCGCCGAGATAAAGAGCCCTATCCGAAATGCCAATTCATCCTTTCGGAAGAAGAACGAGAGGTAAAACGGGATTCCGACAAAAGCCGCCTCTCCAATCCCGAGCAAAGCTCTCAACACCAGAATTCCTACAAAGTCGGTGGTAACCGACTGCAGTGAAGCCAGGATCCCCCAAGCACAGACACAACAGCTGATGTAGACGTGCGGCGGAAAGAGCTGGTAGCATATCGTCATCCACTCGAACAAGATGTAGGTAATGTAGAAAGCCGTGAGCAGCCAGTCGAATTGATTGTCCGTGAGGTTCAGATCCTGGACGAGACCAGCTACGCGAGCATTTCCGATGTTACTGCGGTCCAGGAAGGACAGCATGTAGAGAAGCGCTACGAAGAGCACGAGGTGAGTGTCGAGTTTGCGCCGGACAAGGCATTCCTCGTCGGGGGTGTAGAGTTCGAAGGATTGGGTGCTGGTGCGGCGGATGCGTCGGGGTGGCCTTGAGTCCAAGTCATCCTCGTCTGAATCGTTCTCGTCGAGTTGCTGAGTCTTTGAGCTACTCTGAAGAGGGCGTAGCTCGTAGCCTTCGCCTTCGTCCAGGTCGGCTAGGACATCTTCGCCTTCATCGTCTGAGGGCGGCGTGAAGCGGGCTGAGTTCGGGGAGTCATGGCTGCTTCTCGGTCCAGCACTATCAGGCGGCTTCTCGTCTTTGCCGGCTGCGGCCGCGTACTGTGAAGCTGCCATTGCGGTGAGAGGCAAGTGCCGGCTTTGCCGCATGCCATTGCAACCCTTGTCGTAGCGGAAGTCCTCCAAGGCTGCGGGCAGGGAAGCCGTGGTCGTGTTAACAGAAGAAGGCTAAGACGCTCGCCGCCGCTCTATCATTTGCCACCCACTTTGATGGCGTAGAGTCGTCGTCAACGGGTTCGGGGGGCCCGCATCGCTTAGACCCGTCGTGGTGGAGCGCCTAGGAGCCGTGTCCTCGGCGCCCCCACTTCCGGTCCCGCGCGGCAGGGATCTCGTGATGAAGCAAGTTCTGACGAGGGGGGCGTGGATTCGCGGCGGAACTTTGATTGATGAGATTGCTCCTCTTCGCCCTCCCCCTCTGTTCGCAAAGGCTTGCGATCTGTCATTTGCAGGTCATGCCAATAACGGGAGCGCCAGCGTATATCAGCGATATTGTCGCATCAACCGAGCATGGAATGGTACAGGTACTGGAGAACTGGATCGCTGTGAGATCATCTCGCGTCGGGGCCCAGCCGTTCGGCGCGAACCACGTTCGAGATGCGGGTTGCCTGATCTCCCTGGAAGCGACCGTATCAAGACGAGCCTGAGATAGCGCGTGTCACTGAGGGGTGGGTAGAGCCAGAGGACTCTCTGCTCCCTCTCCTATTCCAAGGCCCTGTACCTTGCTATGTAGGCGTCGCAACGTTCACCCGACTTTAAACTCCTGTCACGAGCCGCTGCGCCGGGCCGGGATCTTCAGCTCTTTGTACACACAAAGGCAATCCGAGGCGACTTGCACTTCCAGATACACTTTCCCTTGCATCTCGGACGTCAACGCCAACGCTACTGGATACTGGAGTTACAGAACGGCACAGGCGAAGCACGTACGAACACGGCAGTAGGGAGCCACGAGGAACCCAGCACGACCACCCAATACCGCGGCGGTTACTAGGACAAAGAAACTCCCTCCGCGACCACAAACGGAGCAGATTTCCTTGGGCAGCGTTATCCTTGAGACGTTCTACGAACTGCCGACAGGCAGCTAAAGAGCAGCGTTGGCGACCGTGGCTAATGACAACGCGCTCTGGCAGTCCGGCTTCGGGAAGCCGGTCGCCTCGACCTACCGCAGCAATACCATAAGTCCTACAGACGCAGACCAGATGACATGCACGAAGCAAAGCAGCTTGAATCCGCCGCAAAAGCGCACGACTCCACCGAGCCATACCGCCAGGAAACCGAGCAAGAAGGTGAAGCGGGTCGGTCCGCGGACAGATGGGAGGAGCGATGCGGCGGCGAACGGGGTCGATAATGGCGAAGGGTCGGCGAGCAGGCCAAAGAGAGTGCGGACGGGATGTCTTACGTGTAGACAACGGCATCTCAAGTGCGACGAGGCGATGCCGATGTGCAACAACTGCCTCAAAAGTTCGCGCGAGTGCGAGCGAGGCGTGCGGTTGAATTTCATCGACATCTGGGCAGAGGCGCCGCCTACATCTGTTTCATTGTACGGGACTGCGGACTGGAAAGTGGAGTTTCTGGACGAGAGTCGCGAGATTGCAAGCGAGTATGTGGGAGGAGCGCAGAAGTACCGGCCTTTGCGAGCCATTGCTGGCCCTACCGCGCCCAAGCCGGAGGTGGCGCCGATGTACGACTATGCGAGCTCAGTGCCCGCCGCGCCAATTATGACATACCAACCATTCCCACCAGTGCAGAGTTCCGCGCCGACGCAGTTCCTGGATTCGGCGACTTCAATTAGTATGACCGCAT
>JAKBXD010000220.1 GCA_021840785.1 Pseudomonadota bacterium | reverse complement strand
ACGAAGGTCAAAAATCGTCGACTGAGGCCCGGCGATATCGTCATCGAGGTGTCAGGGGGAAGTGCTGCCAGTGGTCAGCACACTGGACGGGCGTTGTGTGTCACGCAAAAAATGCTTGATTCACTCGGCGAGAATGTGATTCCAGCCAGTTTTTGTAGGCTTCTCCGCTTGGATGCGCAGCGAGTCAACCCTGATTTCATCGTCTATCAGATTGATGCGCTGCACCTGACGGGCGAGATCGCTGAGTTTGAAAATCAATCCACGGGTATCGCCAACTTTCAATTCTCAAGATTTGCTCAAGAGACATTCCCGTGCGTCGGTGATTTGCGGTCCCAAGCCGCCATCGCCCACATCCTCGGCACGCTGGACGACAAGATCGAGCTCAACCGTAAGCAGAATGAAACGCTGGAGGCGATGGCCCGTGCCTTGTACAAAGCGTGGTTCGTGGACTTCGAGCCGGTTCGTGCCAAGCAAGAAGGCCGCTGGCACCGTGACCAGTCGTTACCTGGTCTGCCCGCACACCTCTACGACCTCTTTCCCGACCGCCTCGTTGAGTCGGCGTTGGGCGAGATTCCGGAGGGGTGGGAACACATTCCGTTTGGCTCGCTACTAGAGAGCACAATCGGCGGGGACTGGGGAAAAGAAATTCCAGAGGATGACCACAATCAAGCCGTCTCCATAATTCGCGGAACCGACTTTCCTGATATCTCTTCGGGCGGCATTGGGAAAGTACCTACTCGGTATACGACTGAAAAAAAACTTGCATCTCGTCAGTTGCAAGCCGCTGATATCGTTTTAGAAATTTCCGGAGGCAGTCCAACACAACCAACTGGTCGTTCCCTCTTTATTTCGGAGGCCACCCTTGATCGATTTAGTAATGCTGTTGTTTGCGCTAGCTTTTGTAGGCGCCTCCAGCCCAAGAACAGAGGCCTGGGCGCGCTTGCCTTCATGCATCTGCAGCATCTTTATGCCGCAGGAGGAACTTGGGAATACCAAAATCAAAGCACGGGAATTGCAAATTTTCAGACCACGCGCTTCCTAGAGTCTGAGATGGTTGCCATGCCATCGGCGGTACTGTTGGATGCCTTCGCAGCGCAGGCACACTCATTACTCGACAAGATGTCGAACAATGAAAATCTTGCATTGGTCAAATTGCGCGACACGCTGTTGCCCAAGCTAGTCTCCGGCGAACTGCGCGTTCAGGATGCCGAGCGAATCCTTGGGGCTTGATCAGATGAAGCTTCAGCTCGACGCCAACAATTATGAGGCCTGTCCACCATACAACGAATGGTTGGATGACCGGTACTCACAACAGTCGGGCGCAAAACTCGACATGCTTGGTTATCAGCCAAGGCCAAGCTTCGTTCTTTTCACAATGAGTCCGGATACTTATGAGGCTACATTTTCGGACTTCACACAGCAGCGCGAAGAAGGAATAAAAGAATCCGTATGCAGTCAATTTCCAGCACCGATTGCCTACTATTTCTACCGATTCGAGAATGGATACGAAAGTGATCTGCAGCGCCTTCACTTTCTCCGAGATACCTGGGAGTCGGTCATCGACATCCTGCACGCGCTCGCCGTGGCGGAATGCCGTCATCGAAGGATTCCGGTCGTAGATCCGCTGAAGTTTAAGGATTTGTTCACAGACAGTGTTGCAAAAAGACTCGAGAACATAGAGGGAATAATTGCCCAGCTGAGTGCCGCAGGAGTTTTGCCAGCCGTCGCTAAAGTATCACCGGCGGCGACACTCGCGGCGATGAAGGAACTCAATCAGTCTCGAAATGCCTTCTCTCATAGCGCGACGCAGTCTGAAGCCCAGGCACGGAGTTGGATCAGCGAATGCTATGTTGACGTCGTGGAAGTTCTTGCAGAGCTGGATGGCCTGGAAGACATACAAATCGTTCGGTATTTGAGTCAAGTTGATGGAACAACTCTGAGATGTGAAATATTCAGAGGACACAGCTCTACCAGGACAATTCAGAACATCAAGATTAGTCATCAGCAAATGATTGACTCTGCGAAATATTTCCAGCAAGGGCAGATGCTAGTGATTGCTGATGGGTTAATTTTTGGGCTTCGCCCGATGGTTTATTTTCGTGAGGACGGTGTGGGCCACACGACGCGTCTTTGCATCTTTAGAAAGACACGAGGGGAAGAGCCCGATCGGCGGCTCGAGTACGAAGTTGTTGGTGAAGCCACGCGTCACGAAGAAAGTCGAAAAAACTTCGCAACAGAAATAAATGAGCTGCGTGGAATGTTTGGATTGGAGGCGGAATAGAAATGTACGAATCCAGAATTGCAGGAGAAAAATAATGGCGTTTCTATCTGAGGCCGCCGTGGAGCAAGCGCTGCTGGATCATCTGCGCGCTCTCTACTACAGCATCGAACGTGAGGAGGACATCGGCCCCGATGGACACCGCCCGGAGCGCGAAAGTCACGATGAGGTTGTGCTCAAGAAGCGGTTTGAAGACGCCGTCGCGCGCCTAAACCCGGGCCTTCTGTTGGAGGCGCGTCAGGATGCCGTGCGGCAGGTGATACAATCCGAACTGCCATCGCTGCTTGAAGAGAACCGCCGCCTCCAGAAGCTGATGACAGAAGGCGTGGACGTCGAGTATTACGCCGACGACGGTACGCTGACAGCGGGCAAGGTCGCGCTCATCGACTTCGAGCACCCAGAGCAGAACGACTGGCTGGCGGTGAGCCAGTTCGTGGTGATCAACGGCCAGAACAACCGTCGGCCTGACGTGGTGGTGTTTGTGAACGGCTTGCCGCTGGGCGTGATCGAGCTGAAGGCACCGGGTAGCGCCGGGGCGCATCTGTTGGGCGCATTCAACCAACTGCAGACCTACAAGCAGCAGATTCCAGCATTGTTCAACACCAACGCGCTGCTGGTGACCTCCGACGGCATCGCCGCCCGGGTGGGGTCGCTATCGGCAGATCTTGAGCGCTTCATGCCGTGGCGCACCATCAATGGAACGGACATTGCCCCGAAAGGGGCACCGGAACTCTCGACGCTGATCGAAGGCGTGTTCGAGCGTCGCCGCCTGCTCGATCTGCTCTGTCACTTCACGGTCTTCGGCGAAACAGGTTCGGGTCTAGCCAAGATCATCGCGGGCTACCACCAGTTCCACGCGGTGCGACACGCGGTCAACAGCACGGTGACGGCGTCATCGCCGGAGGGCAATCAGCGGGTGGGCGTCATCTGGCACACCCAAGGCTCCGGCAAAAGCCTGCTTATGGCGTTTTACGCCGGGCAACTGGTCAAACACCCGGCCATGGCCAACCCGACGCTGGTGGTGCTGACTGACCGCAATGACCTCGACGATCAGCTCTTCTCGACCTTCTTGATGTGCCGCGACCTGATTCGGCAGACTCCGGTGCAGGCAGAGAGCCGCGAAGATCTGCAGAAGGTCTTGAGTCGGGCATCGGGCGGCGTGATTTTCACGACCTTGCAGAAGTTCGGCGAGATTGCGGAGCCGCTCACCACGCGCCGCAACGTGGTCGTTATCGCGGATGAGGCGCACCGCAGTCAGTACGGCTTCAAGGCCAAGGTGGACACGAAGACCGGCGAAATCTCCTATGGCTTTGCCAAGTACATGCGCGACGCCCTGCCGAACGCATCCTTCATCGGCTTCACTGGCACGCCCATCGAGGCGGACGACGTCAACACACCGGCGGTGTTCGGCAATTACATCGATGTCTACGACATCAGCCGTGCGGTCGA